>NZ_JBEYVC010000204.1:0-19083 GCF_040643855.1 Streptomyces sp. NPDC047072
GCGCCTGGAGCACCGCGGGCGTGACCTCTCCCCCGGAGAGCCAGGACCGTCCGGCGTCCCCGCGCCACAGCCACGCAGGACCGCGTCGAGGGCTGGCGGGCGGCGCTGGCGGCGCGCGGCGCGCGGGAACCGGCCCTGCTGCACGGCGACTGGTCGGCCGCCGCCGGGTACGAGGCGGGGCGTCAACTCGCCGAGGACCGGTCCGTCACCGCGGTGTTCGCCGCCGGCGAGGAGATGGCCATCGGCCTGATCCACGCTCTACGGGAGGCGGGACTGCGTGTTCCGGAGGACGTCAGCGTCGTCGGCTTCGACGGCAATCCCGTCTTCGCCTACGTCTCCCCACCGCTGACCACCGTCCGCCAGCCCTTCGACGCCGCGGCGCGAGAAGGCATCCGGCTCCTCGTGCACGCGATCGAGAAACCCGACGCCGAACCCCTGCGGGCCACCGACCCACCGGTCGAACTCGTCGTCCGCGCCTCCACCGCACCCCCACCACCTCACCGCGGCAAGTCGGCACTCCACGCCACCTGAGGACCGGCCGAGCCACACCATCCCCATCAGCTGACCTTGAACTCCGCCTTTTTGAAACGATTCACCCCGCCTCGGGAGGCCCCGTGCAGTCCATATCGCGTCGATCAGTCCTTCGTTCCGCGACCGCGGTCGCCCTGGCACCCACCCTGGGCTCAACGGTCCTGCCCCAACTCGCCCCCGCGGCCTCCGCCGCCGTCTCCTGGACGGCGAAGTGGGTCTGGGCTGCGTCCAGTTCGGCGAACCAGTGGGTGGCGTTCCGCAAGTCGTTCACGCTGGCCTCCGCGCCGTCGACGGCGGTGACGCAGATCGCCGTGGACTCGAAGTACTGGCTGTGGGTCAACGGCACCCTGGTCGTCTTCGACGGCGGCCTCAAGCGCGGCCCGAACCGCACGGACACCTACTACGACGAGATCGACCTCGCCCCCTACCTCACCAGCGGCACCAACACGGTCGCGCTGCTGGTCTGGTACTTCGGCAAGCAGGGCTTCTCCCACAACAGCAGCGGCAAGGGCGGCCTGCTGTTCCAGTCGGACATCCAGACCGGAACGACGACCAACCGGCTGGTCAGCGACACCAGTTGGAAGCACACCGTCCACCCCGGCTACTCGAACAACACCGGCGGCACCCAGGTCAACTTCCGGCTGCCCGAGTCCAACATCTTCTACGACGCCCGGGCCGCCGCCGTCGTCTCGGGCTGGCGCTCACCCGGCTTCGACGACAGCGGCTGGACGGCGCCTACCGACTTCGGTACCGCGGGAGCAGCGCCCTGGAACGCCCTCGTCCGGCGGCCGATCCCGCAGTTCCGCCACTCCGGCCTGAAGTCCTACGTCAACGCCGCCGCCCTGCCCTCCACCGGCCAGGGCGCCACCGCGATCTCCGCAACCCTGCCGTCCAACATCCAGGTGACCCCGTTCCTCAGGGTGGACGCCCCGGCCGGGGCGGTGATCGGCATCCAGACCGATCACTACGACGACGGCGCGGGCCTGACCGGGATCGAGCCCGGGACGCAGTACAACGTGCGCGCCACCTACGTCTGCACCGGCGGCGTCCAGGAGTTCGAGCCCCTGGCCTGGATGAGCGGGACCGCCGTGCGGTACACGATCCCGGCCGGCGTCGGCATCCTGGACCTGAAGTACCGGGAGTCCGGCTACGACACCGACTTCGCCGGTTCGTTCAGCAGCGGCGACGCCTTCCTGGACACGCTGTGGACCAAGGCCGCCCGCACCATGTACGTCAACATGCGGGACAACTACATGGACTGCCCCACCCGCGAACGGGCCCAGTGGTGGGGCGATGTGGTCAACCAGCTCAAGGAGGGCTTCTACACCTTCGACACCCGCTCCCACGCCCTCGGCAAGAAGGCCGTCGCCCAGCTCGCCGCCTGGCAGAAGGACAGCGGGGCCCTGTATTCGCCGGTCCCCACGACCATCTGGACCGCCGAACTGCCCGTGCAGATGCTCGCCTCGGTCTGGTCGTTCTGGACCTACTACCTCTACACCGGCGACGCGAGCGCCGTCACCGGCGCCTACCCGGCGGTGAAGACGTACCTGAACCTGTGGACCCTGGACGCCGACGGCCTGGTCAACCACCGCAAGGGGGACTGGGACTGGGAGGACTGGGGCGGCGACATCGACGCCCGCGTCCTGGACAACTGCTGGTACTACCTCGCCCTGGACACCGCCGCCCGGCTCGCCGACCTCAGCGGTAACCCCGCCGACGTGGCCGGCTGGCAGTCCCGGCGCGACAGCGTCAAGGCCAACTTCGACCGCGTGCTGTGGAATTCCTCCCGCAACGAGTACCGCTCACCCGGCTACAGCGGCGACACCGACGACCGCGGCAACGCCCTCGCGGTGGTCGCGGGACTGGCCCCCAGCACCCGGTACCGGGCGATCACCGAGGTACTGCGCACCCACCTCAACGCCAGCCCCTACATGGAGTTCTACGTCCTGGAAGCGCTGTACCTCATGGGCGCGCCCGTCGTCGCCGAGGAGCGGATGCGCAACCGCTTCGCCGCCCAGGTCGCCGACCCCGACTGCCACACGCTGTGGGAGGTGTGGGACAAGGCCGCGGGCACCGACAACCACGCCTGGAACGGCGGCCCGCTGTACGCCCTGTCCGCGTACGCCGCCGGGGTGCGTCCGACGCGGCCCGGCTGGACGACGTACGAGATCGTCCCGCAGACCGGCACCCTGACGAAGATCGACACCGTGGTGCCCACCGTCCAGGGGGACATCCGTTTCGGCATCACACGCAGCGGTACGAAGGTCACTCTCACGCTCACCTCCCCAGGCGGGACGACAGCCCGCGTCGGTGTGCCCACCTACGGCGGCGCACAACCGGTCGTCACCGCGGGCAGCACCACCGTCTACGCGAACGGCGCCGCAATGGGCAGCGTGAGCGGCCTGGCCTACGACGGCAAGGACGCCTCCTACGTCTACTTCACCGTGAAGCCCGGTACCTGGACGCTGACCGCGACCGGCACGGGCCGCCTCGACAACCGAGCCCTGGGACGGCCGGTCACCGCCAACAACAGCCTGGAGAACGGCGATTGGGGCGGGAGCCGGCTCACCGACGGCCGGTTCAGCAGCGTGGCGGGCGCCAAGGGCTACACCAGCAACGAGTTCTCCACGGCCGACGTGAGCGCCACACCCGTCTGGGTCGAGGTCGACCTGGGCGCCGACACCGACCTCGACGCCGTACGCCTCTTCCCCCGCACCGACACCCCGGCGGCGGGCGGTGGAACCGCCGGGTTCCCCGTCGACTTCACCGTCCAGACCCGGGCCGACGGCGGCAGCGCGTACACCACCGTCCGCACCGTCACCTCCCAGCCCGACCCGCAGGGCCTGGTGCAGACGTACGGCTTCAGGACGACGACCGCCCGCTACCTGCGCGTCCAGGCCACCAGGCTCGGCTCCCCGGCCGCCGACGAGCCCGGCAAGTACCGGCTCCAGCTCGCGGAACTCACCGTGCCCACCGCCGCGACCACCGTCACCTCCAACTACACGCTGGAGAACGCCGACTGGGGCAGGACACGGCTCCTGGACGGCACCACCACCAGCGTGACCGGCGCCAAGGGCTTCACCAGTATCGACTTCCCCTCGGCGGACGTCGGCCGCACACCCGTGTGGATCGAGATCGACCTCGGCGCCGACCGGTCCGTCGGCTCCGTCACCCTCTTCCCCCGCACCGACACCGCGGCCGCGGGCGGTGGAACCGCCGGCTTCCCCGTCGACTTCGCGCTCCAGACCCGTACCGAGAGCGGCACCGGCTACACCACCGCCCGGACCGTCACCGCCCAGCCCAACCCGGCCGGAGCCGCCCAGACCTACACCTTCACCCCCGTCACCGGCCGCTACCTGCGCCTGCGGGCCACGAGACTCGGCGCGGCGGCGACCGACGAGGCGACCAAGTACCGCCTCCAACTCGCCGAGATACGCGTCGCGTAGCGGGGACCACGCGACTGCGTGCGGGGACCGGCCACCCTCAACTGGTCTGCCAGAAAAGCCTTTCAGGCCTGTCCGGGTCGTTCACGATCCTGCACTCCGCATCCAGCCACATCGTGGCGCGCCGTTGCGGTGTGTAGGCCGGCCAGGTGGGGACGTTCCTCGCCGAGGGGCGGCCGGTGTGGGCGAAGCCCGCCCACAGGCCGCTCATGTGGCGCGCGGTCGCCAGCCGTGCCGGTGACTGGTCCCTGTTGAGGATGTAGTCGGTGTTCTGGTCGGCGTTGGCGAACTTGAGGTTGATGTCCGACGCGTGCGGCGAGCCGATGGGGAAGTCGGTGCCGGGGACGAGAGTCGGGCTGGGGTAGGCGAGTTGGTACATGAACACCGGCGCGGCACGCTGCGCCGCCTTCGCCTCCGCGATCTTGATCGAGTCGCGCCAGATCGGTGACGTGGTGATCGCGAAGTAGAGCTGCGCGGGGGTCGCGTCGGGCCGCGACCGGCGGAACGTGCCGATGATCCGGTCGAGTTCGGCGCCCTGGTACGTCCTGCCCAGTTCCCTGCGCAGCCCGGCGTCGTCGATACGGAAGATGTCGGGCGGCCCGAAGAGGCTGAAGAAGACCGTCTCGTCGCGGCAGGTGCCGCACATCAGCGGCTTGCCGGCCGAGAAGGGCGCGGCGCCGTCGGCGAAGGGATGCCGTGGAATGACGGTGCCGTCGACGAAGGCGCCGAAGCCCGGGAGCGGGCCGGGGTCGCCCCAGGGCGGTGCTCCGTTCGCGGCTTCGGACTGCTGGACGGCGAGCAGCCGCTCGGCCGGGATGTCATGCAGCCGGGGAATGTCGGCCGTGGTCAGTCCCAGCAACTCCAGCGTGCGCCGGGCCCGGGCGGTGGCGCCTTCGCGGGTGGGGAAGCGCAGCGGCGCGGCGCTCTCGATCGAGGCCTTGTGGAACAACCGTGCCGCATCCGGCATGGTGTGGACGGCGGCGGTCTTCGCGCCGCCACCGCTCTCGCCCCAGACCATGATGTTGTCGGGGTCGCCACCGAAGTACTCGATGTTCTCCCTGGTCCAGCGCAGTGCTGCCAGGATGTCCAGCATCCCCTGGTTGGCGGCGTATTCACCACCGGCGTATCCACCGCCGGCGAGGTCGCCCAGGAACAAGTAGCCCAGCAGGCCCAGCCGATGGTTGGACTCGACCACCACCACGTCGTAGAGCTGCGCCAGACGGGTACCGTCCTGCCCCGTGGCGGAGCCGGAACCGATCATGTACCCGCCGCCGTGGTTGTAGAACATGACCGGCCGCCGCCCGCGGTCCGCGGCCGGGGTCCAGATGTTGAGGTACAGGCAGTCCTCGGACGGAGCGGGCATCCGGCCGTTGCCGTTCGGGCCCATCTCGGCACCCGCCACCTGGAAGGACGGGTTCGGGAAGTCCACCGCGTCGCGTACGCCGTGCCAACTCCTCGGCGGCCGCGGGGCCTTGAACCGCAGTGCACCGAGCGGCGGCATGGCGTAGGGCACGCCGAGGAACTTCACGATGCCGTCCTCGCGCCGTCCGCGCACCCTGCCGTGGCGGGTCGGAGCCTCGTCCGTTCCGTGTGCGGGCCGCGCGAGTGCCGACGACGGCATGCTCACGCCGGCGGCCACGGACAACGCCCCGCCGATCATCGTCCTGCGGGTCATCCTCGAGCCTGGCATCGGACCTCCTTGGGTGGGGGAGCGCGCAAGGGTGTGAAACGTTTCAAGCAAAGGGTGTCGTGTTCACCGGACTAGATCCGGGAGGAAGGCTCTCGGCTGCGAACGGTGGCCACGTGGTCTCGGCCTTCGCTCGTGCGGTTGTGGATGGGTAACGTTATCCATGCCCCAACGACCGACACAAGAGGTGTGTATGAGGCGGCGTCAGTCTCCGGAGGACAGGGCGGGGAGGGCCGCTTCGACCGCTGCGGCGACCGTCCGTTGCGCGGCCTCGCGGCGATGGGCCGGCTCCACCGACTTAGGACCATGTGCCGAGGGGGATTCGGACCGGGGGCCGGTGCCCGCGGCGGTCGTGACCGTTAGCTTGGGCGATCAGCCCGTCCTCCGCCGGTCCCGGACGTTCCCGAGGAGCTCGATGTCCCTCAGCAGCCACACCTACCTCTGCCGGTTCGAGGTACTGGAGGACGGCGTGCCCCGGCGGTTCGAGGTGGACGGCGTGCCCGTCTCGCTGGTCCTGGCCGAGGGCGAGCTGTTCGCGATCCACGACGTCTGCTCGCACAGCGCCGTCTCGCTCTCCGAGGGCGAGGTGGAGGGGTGCACGGTCGAGTGCTGGCTGCACGGCTCCCGCTTCGACCTGCGCAGTGGCAAGCCCCTCGACCCACCGGCCTCGCGGCCCGTCCCGGTGTATCCGGTGCGCGTCGAGGACGGTCGCGTGTACGTCGATGTCGTACCGCGGAGCAAGGGGTGACCGAGCCTTCGGACGACTGCACGGGCGAGCGCGCCGACGCCGTCCGCAACCGGGTCCGGCTGTTGGAGGCGGCGGCCTGGCTGGTGGCCGAGCGGGGCGCCGAGTACGTGACGATGCACGAGGTCGCGCAGGTCGCCGGGGTGGGCAAGGGCACGCTGTTCCGGCGGTTCGGCGACCGCAACGGCCTGCTGCTGGCCCTGCTGGACGACGTGGAGGCGGAGTTCTACGAGGCGTACACCCTCGGCCCGCCGCCGCTGGGCCCGGGGGCACCGGCGGCCGTCCGGCTCACCGCGTTCGGGCATGCCCTGATCGAACGGGTCGCCGACCCCTCGGACCTGGGCCCGGCACTCGGCCGCCAGGTCCCCAGCGACCGACGCCGGACCTCGCACTACGGCCGTGCCTTCCTCGACCATGTCACCGCGCTGCTGCGGGAGGCGGGCGTCGTGGGCGACCACACCATGCTCGCCCACGCCCTGCTCGCCTTCGTCGACCTGGAGACCCTGGACCATCTGCGCTCCGACGACGAGGTCGGCGCCGAGCGGATGAAGCGTGCCTGGGCGGATCTGGTGCGGCGGGTGACCGGCACCGGCACCGGCGAGCGGTGAAGGTTCTTCGAGCGTTCAGCTGAGGGGGACGCGCACAGCAGCAGGCCCGCCCCACGCCTGCGCCTCTTCGACGTCCTGGGCGGTGCGGTGGACGACGACGTTGCCGAGGTCCTGGGACAACTCGGCGACGAGGGCGGCGAGGTGGTCGTGCCAGTCGGCGGGAGCGGACGGCGGTGTGACGACGATCAGCTCCAACACGTCCGCGGGATGGGTGGCCGTGCCCTCGACGACCGCGCCGGTCAGGGCCAGGTAGGTGGGCGCGGTCCGGAGGTGCGCTCGTGCCTGTCGGCGGGCCAGGTCGACGACGGCGCCGCGCAGGTCGGCCAGCTGACGCAGGGCACCCCAGGCGACATGGCCGGGAACGAGTCGTACGGCGTCGCCCTTACGCCTGGGAGCGACGAGGCCGAGCAGGCCGAGGCGGAAGAGCGCCGCCTCCAGCTGCGTCGACGTCACGGAGGCGCTCTTGGACAGCTCGTCGAGGGACAGCGGTCTGTCGGCGTCGGAGGTGTGGTGGTCGACGAGGGCGGTGAGGAGCCGGCCCGAGGTACCGGGAAACAGGGCGGACAGCGGGGTCCGGAGGTTCATGGAGCGTCCTGACGTGACGGGGTTCTCGCCGGCTTCGCAGGCAGGTGGCATCGACGACGAAGCCGGCGAGAGTCTGGGGCCCGTGGTCACGGGCGGTCGGAGAGGTCGTCACCCCATCCGTCGGCGAGCGCGGCCGCGGTCAGGCCGAACTCCTGGAGAACGTCGAGGAATCCGGTGCGGCCCCACAGGGCGAGCCCCAGGACGGTGACGCCCACGGCCGTGATGTGCACAGCCCCGGTGAGGTCACGGCAGGAGGCCGCGCGCATCGCCGACTCGTCACCGCGCGCCCACGCCCGTGTCGCCTCGGCGGCCGCGAACTCGTAGTGCGGTGGAGCCGCGACGGCGACCTCGTCGGCCCGCCGCACCAGGTCGTCCAACCGCCACGACCTGCCGGTCAGCTCCATGATGCTGATGGTGGACCGCAGCAGGCCGTTGAGGACGGCGTACACCTCCAGCGAACCGCCCGCGTCCAGACCGGCCAGCGCCTCGCGCACGGCCACGGCATCCTGGTCGACGTAACCCCGGACGACGTCCAGAGCCCGGTCGCGGGAGATCCTCTGCGCTGTGTCGCTCATGTGGATCACCCTAGGAAGGTCGCGGCGACAGCGGATCGGTCTCTCGGCGCAGGACGTCTCGGAACAAAGCACTAGGTCCGAGGACCGCGTCCCCACGACCTTGCCCACGGCAGTGATGCCGAGGCTCACCAGCACGGAGGTGCGCACGGTCGGGTCGCCCAGCACCTCCCGGTAGGCGGCGAGCTGCTTTCGCCAAGCTGAGCCGACGGCGTCACGCAACCGTGCCGGTCACCGTGTCGCCCGTCCTGACGACGTGGTACGTCACCGTGGCGCCGCTCCAGAAATGGAAGGTGAGGGTCACCGGCGAGCCGTCCTTGAGGGAACCGACGAAGTCGGGCGTCAGCTTGATGGCGTCATCGGTGTACGCCGAGAAGGCGGTGTCCCACTGCTGGTACGGAGTCCAGCTCGCCGGACCGGCGTTGCCCCCGTCGCCGTATCTGGCCTCCATCGTGGCCAGTTGGTCGCCGCGGAACTGTGTGGGGATGGTCAGACCGCCGGTACCGGTGGCGCCCGACAGCACCGGGGTGTCGTACGTGAGGACGTCGATCCGCCAGGGGACACCGCGGGAGAACCTGGCCTCCAGCGTCGAGTTGATCCCGTACGCCCGCTCGCCCGCCAACTCGGTGAGCGCGGCGACGGTCAGGGTGAGCCGGTCGCCCGAGACGGTGTAGTCCCGGCCCTTGAGCAGGTTGCGGGAGCCGTGCCGCAGGCCCTGGAAGTCGGTGCCGTTCGCGTTGAGTGTGAGGGTCTGGCTCGTGATCTCGCCGGACTTCGGGAGGAACACCTGGTCGGTGGAGGCGGTGCCCGAACGCGTGGTCCAGCTCGACCTGATCTGGGCGAACAGCTCAGCGTCCCGCCACTGGAGGGTGGTGCGGTTCAGGAACTGCCCGGCGTCCCACAGCATGGTGGTGAGATGCCGCTCGCGTGCGTAGGCGCCCAGGAACTCGAAGTACTTGCGCTGCTCGCCGCGTTCGATGATGCCGGGGCGGTTGTGGTCGTACGCGAGCAGCGCGTACTCGCCCACGATGACCGGGATGCCGCGCGCGACGAAGGTGTCGTACACGCGGTCGAACTGGTCGGTGAGGTCCTGCTGCGCGGTGGCGTCGAACCGGGTGTAGCCGGCGATGTTCACGCTGAACGGCCACCAGCCGTAGAAGTGGATCGTCGTGGCCACCATGGGATCGCGCAGGGCGGTCAGTTCGGCGGCCAGAGCGTCGAGCCGGCCCTGCTCGGAGTTGGTGTACAGCGTGGGCAGGACGAGCAGGCGCCGCGCGTTGCCGCCGCCCGAGTCGCGGACGATCCGGTGGAAGGCGCGGTCGAGTTCGGCCAGCAGCCGGTAGTTCTCGTCGTCGCCCGAAGTGCCGCTGAACGTCGGCTCGTTGATGCTCTCGAAGACCAGACGGGAGGGCTCGTCGCGGAACTCCGCGGCGATCTGGGTCCAGGTCGCCTCGTAGCGCGCGAGGACGGCGTCGTGGTCGGTGGAGAGGGTGTTGACCCACATCCACGAGTCGTGGTGCATGTTGAGGAGCACGTACAGGCCCTCGTCGAGCGCCCAGTCGGTGACCTGTCTGACCTTCGCCGTCCAGGCCGGGTCGATCGTGTAGTCGGGGGCGGGGCCCTGGTGGATGCCCCAAGTGACGGGCAGGCGAATGCTCTTGAAGCCCTGTGACCTGACCTTCCTGAGGAGTTCCCGGGTCACGGGCGGGTTGCCCCAGGAGGTCTCGTCGGGGATCGCGTCGTAGGTGTTGCCCATGTTCCAGCCGGGCTGCATGGCCGCGACCATGCTGCGGGCCGTCGGCGCGGCGGGTGGGGGAGGGTCGGCGGCCCGGGCGGTGCCGGGTATCAGCAGAAGCAGGGCGAGCGCCAGGAGAAGCAGGCCGACTGGTCTCCTCGTCATCATGTGCGCCTTCCGGTGGGTGGGGGGTGGGAGGAGCGTTGACGGTTCAGGAAACTTGCGCGCTGAAGCAGAGAAACTTTCTCGCTGTGCGGCGGAGAAGTTAACATGAACATGTGGGCTAGGCCACAGGTCCGGCGGTAAGAGGTGCCAGAATGGCGAGCGCACCCACACGAGAACGGGAAGGCGACCTTGGCAACTGACGGACCCTCTCACGACGAACGACGGGTCGACTCGTCCAGGCCGGTCACCATCGCCTACATCGCCGAGACGGCCGGGGTGTCGGTCCCGACCGTGTCCAAGGTGATCAACGGCAAGTCGGGGGTGTCCGCGGACACCCGGGCCCGGGTCGAGGAACTGGTCACCCGGTACGGCTACCGCAAGCCGTCCGGACCGAGCCGCAGCAATGTCGTGGAGCTCGTCTTCCGTGAGCTCAAGGACATGTGGGCGGTCGAGATCATCCGGGGCGTCGAGGAGGTGGCCCGCCGGCACGGCGTCGGCCTCATGGTGTCCCGGTTCGGTCTGCACGACTCCACCCCGAGCTGGGACGACACCGTCTCCCGACGGCCCAAGTGCGTGCTGTCGGTGGCCCAGCTCTCGGCGGCGGAACGCGAGCAACTCGCGGCGAAGGGCATCCCGTTCGTCGTCTTCGACCCGACCGCGGAACTGCCGGACGACGTCCCGTTCGTCGGCACCACGAACTGGTCCGGCGGCCGCGCCGCGACCCGTCATCTCACCGACCTCGGACACCGCCGTATCGCGATGATCGGCGGACCGCAGGACGTGCTGTTCTGCGTCGCACGGCTCGACGGGTACCGCTCCGCGCTGCACGCCGCCGGCCTGGCGGTCGATCCGGAACTGGTCGTGCACACCGACCTCACCCGCGAGGACGGCTGCGCGGCCGCGCGATCCCTGCTGGCCCTGCCCGAACGCCCCACGGCGATCTTCGCCGCCAACGACCTCCAGGCCCTCGGGGTGTACCAGGCCGCGCGCGAGGCCGGGCTGCGCATCCCGGACGACCTGAGCGTCGTCGGCTTCGACGACCTGCCGGTCGTGGCGTGGGTGGACCCGCCCCTGACCACCGTCCACCAGCCCCTGACCGAGATGGCGGTGGCCGCGACCGAGCTGGCCCTCACCCTCGGCCGCGGCGAACAGGCACCACAGGCCGGGCTGGAGATCGCGACGACGCTGACGGTCCGGGGGAGCACCGCTCCGCCGCCGAGCCGGGCGGCCGGATAGCGGGACGGAAACTTTCGTATATCTGTTACGACACTTGCCAAGTGCCCGCGGAGTGGCGGACGGTGGTGCGCGTCTCTCGTCCAACCCGCTCCGCTCCTCACCCCACTGGAGGGCACATGCGCTGGTCGGTCCACGGGCACCGCACCCGACTCACGACCCTCGTCGCGGCCCTGTCGCTGGCCGCGGCCGGTGCGTTCACGGCCACCACCCCCTCCGCGGAGGCGGCGCAGGCAGCGCAAGCGGCTCCCACGGCGATCACCGCCTCCGTGGCGGTGGACGCGGCCCGTACGCTGTCGACCGTCCCGGCCACCGGCGTCGGCATGAACGTCGCCGTGTACGACGGCAACATGAACCACCCCGCCGTGCCCGGGCTGTTGAGAGACGCCGGTGTCGGCGCGGTCCGTTATCCGGGCGGCAGTTACGCCGACATCTACGACTGGCAGACGCACACCACCGAAGGCGGCTACGTCGCCCCGAACACCGACTTCGACACCTTCATGGGCACGGCACGCGCCACCGGAGCACAGCCGATCATCACGGCCAACTACGGCTCCGGCACCCCCGAGGAGGCGGCGGGCTGGGTGCGGTACGCCAACGTGACCAAGGGCTACGGCGTGAAGTACTGGGAGATCGGCAACGAGGTCTACGGCAACGGCCTGTACGGGGCCACCTGGGAGACGGACCATCACGCCAGTAAGACCGCCGCCACGTACGCCACCAACCTCGTGCAGTACGCGACCGCGATGAAGGCCGTGGACCCCACCATCAAGATCGGAGCGGTGCTGACCACACCGGGAGCCTGGCCCGACGGCATCACCGGACCCGGCGACACCATGGACTGGAACCACACGGTCCTCTCCGTCGCCGGCGCGAAGATCGACTTCGTGGTCGTGCACCACTACCCGACCAGCACCAGCCAGGCGGACCTGCTGGGCAAACCCCAGGCCGAGATCCCGGGCATGGCGTCGACCCTGCGGTCCCTCATCGGCCAGTACACCGGCGGCGACGTGGGCATCGCGGTGACCGAGGCCAACGCCAACGCCTACAAGAACACCTCCCCGAACGGCCTGTTCGCGCCCGACGAATACCTGACCTGGATGGAGAACGGCGCCTTCACCCTCGACTGGTGGAACCTCCACAACGGCACCGACTGCAGCCATGTGACCACCGTGGAAGGCGCCACCGACTACGACGACGGAGGGATCCTCTCCAGCGGCGCCTCGTGCGAGCCCGCGCTGAACACGCCCTTCCCGCCCTATTACGGCGTGCAGCTGATCACGAGGCTCGGCGCGGCCGGCGACCGGCTGGTCCGGGCGGCCGCTTCGACCTCGCTGGTGTCCGCGCACGCCGTACGCCGGACCAATGGCGATGTGAACGTCATGCTCATCAACAAGGACCCCGTCAACGACGCCACGGTCACCCTGACCTACAGCGGCTTCACCCCGTCCACGGCCACCCCGACCGTGTACTCGTACCTCAAGAACGCCAGGTCGATCGGGACCGCCGCCACCGGCAGCGCGGGCCGCCAGACCGTACCGGCGTACTCGATCGTCGTCGTACAACTCCACCCGGCCCGCTGAACCGGCGGTCCGTGCACGATCCGTGAACCGAAAGGACTCGATCAGGTGTCGAGCTCGCCCGAGACGGGCATCACCACCTTCGCCAATCCCGTGATCCCCGGCTTCCACCCCGATCCGAGCGTCTGCCGGGTGGGCGAGGACTACTACCTCGTGTGCTCCAGCTTCGAGTACTTCCCCGGGGTGCCCGTCTTCCACAGCCGGGACCTGGTGCACTGGACCCAGATCGGCAACGCCCTCGACCGGCCGAGCCAGTTGCGGCTCCCGCCGGACTCGCCGTCCTCGGGCGGGATCTACGCACCGACCCTGCGCCACCACGACGGCCGCTTCTGGCTGATCGTCACCAACGTCAGCGCCGACGGCAACATGCTGTTCACGGCCACCGACCCGGCGGGCCCCTGGTCCGATCCGATACGGCTCCCAGGGGTCCCCGGCATCGACCCGGACCTCGCCTGGGACGAGGACGGCACCTGCTGGTGCACGGTCGCCGGTGTCGGCCAGGTCCGCCTCGACCCCCGCACCGGGCAGACGCTCGGCCCCGACCGCAGGATCTGGTCCGGAAGCCCCGACGCCAAGGCCCCCGAGGCACCGCACCTCTACCGCATCGGCGACTACTGGTACCTGCTCATCGCCGAGGGCGGCACCGAGCGCTGCCACGGCGTCTCGATCGCCCGCTCCGACCACCCCGACGGCCCCTTCGAGCCCTGCCCGGCCAACCCGGTCCTGACGCATCGCGGCACCGACCACCCCATCCAGAACACCGGGCACGCGGACCTGGTCCAGGGGCCCGACGGGTCGTGGTGGATGGTGCTGCTCGGGGTCCGGCCCGGCGGCGGCACCCCCGGCTGGCACGCGCTGGGCCGGGAGACCTTCCTGGTGCCGGTCGAGTGGGTGGACGGCTGGCCGGTGGTCGGCGAGCTCTCGCCGACGATGCCCGCGCCCGCGTGGCCGCTGCGGCCCGGCGCGACGATTCCCGTCCGGGACGACTTCGACCTGAGCGAACTGGCCCCGCACTGGGTCTCGTTGCGGGACCGCCCCGAGGAGTACTGCACCACCAAGGAGCGCCCCGGACATCTCACCCTGCGGGCCCGTGGCGCGTCGCCCGACGCCACCGACGTGACCTTCGTCGGCCGACGACAGCAGCATCCGTCCTGCCGGGTCCGGGCGTCGATCGAGGTGGGCGAGGGACGCGGCGGCCTGACCGTCCGCCTCGACGAAGGGCACCACTACGACATCGAGGCCACCTCCGAGGAGCTGGTGGTGACCGCCCGTATCGGCCCGTTGAGCACGGTCGTCGCGTCCGCTCCGCTACCGAGCGGACCCGTGGTCCTCGGGATCGAGGTGGCCGCCGTCGAGGCGGTGCGCGACGCGCGTACCGGCCCCGACACCGTGGCGCTCGGCTTCGAGGAGCCGGACGGCACCTTCCGTACGCTCGCCGCCCTCGACGGCAAGTACCTCACGACCGAGGTCGCCGGGGGCTTCACCGGCCGGGTCGTCGGCATGTTCGCCGCCTCCGGCTCGGTGCACTTCGACTGGTTCGACTACGAGCCCTCCCGCTGAGGAGACGCGGTGGTCCGGCGGGGCACGAGGGAGGGGGAGAGCTTGACCTGCACCGACGTCTTGTTGCGGTCGGCGATCCGCTCCAGCAGCAGCCGTATGGCGTTGCCGCCGATCTCGTGCCCCGCCTGGTCGACGCTCGTCAGGGAGATCGGGCCGAAGGAGGCGAAGGTCGTGTTGTCGTAACCGGCGACCGAGATGTCGCCGGGAACGGACAGCCCGGCCTCGGCGAGGGCTTCCAGCACTCCCATCGCGACGATGTCCGCGCCGGCGAAGACGGCCGTGGGCCGGCGAGGGCGGGCGAGCAGTTGCCGCGCGCCTTCGTGCCCGCCCTCCTGGGTGTAGACAGTGGAGACGATGTCGATCTCCTCCGCGAGGCCGAGCGCGCGCATCGCGTGGCGGTACCCCTCCGCGCGCTGGGTGTTGGGCATCTCCGCGATACGGGTCGGGTCGGTCTCGTGGTGCTCGATGTGGGCGATCCGGCGATGGCCGAGGCCGGCGAGGTGACGGACGACCAGGGCGGCGCCCGCCACGTCGTCGTCCGTGACGGTGTCGTACACCGGTGAATGCCCATGGCGTCCGACGACCACGGTCGGCACGGCGGAGGCGATGCGCTCCAGACGGGCGCGTGACGAGACCGGCGCGATCAGGATGATGCCGTCCATCCCGCGGTCGATCATGGCCTCCGTGACCCGCGCCTCGGTCTGCTCGTCGTTGCAGCCACCGGGTCCGAGAAAGACCTGGTAGTCGGTGTCCGCGAGGCGGTCGGTGACGCCGTCGACGATCTCCGGGAAGAACGGGTTGCGGATGTCGGGCAGCATCACGCCGATCGTGTACGTCTGCCCCCGCAGGCCCCGCGCGGCCGCCAGCGGGCGATAGCCCAGCTCGTCGATGGCGCGCCGCACCTTGGCCCGCATCTCGGGGCTCGCGCCGTAGGCGTTGCGCAGCACCTTGGACACGGCGGTGGTCGACACCTGGGCATGACGGGCGACATCGACGATGGTCACGCGGCGCGGCGGCTTGGGCGGCTCCATGCGGCTTCCTCCCGGGCCGTGGGCAACGTTGGCGAAAGTGTACGGAGAAAGCCCCCGGCCGGGTAAGTGGTGATCTCCGGTGATCCTGACGGCCGACCGGAGTGTCGTCGTGAGAATCATGCAGCGTGCGCGACATCTTGACGTCATGCGGAGGGCTCTTTAGGGTCTGGCACCAGTCGATGGGCAACGTTACCCATCGGCCCAGGAACCGTGATGTGTCTCCCCGCTGGCGTCCGCAGCCCACAAACGCACTATCCACGGCAGGTGCCCGCACCTCGCCGAGCCGCCGACAGCTCGCATCGGGCAGGCTTTGAAACGTTTCAAGAAAGCAGGTCCGCCCGTGACCCTCGCCCCGAACGCCCAACTCCCGGATCGCGACCACTCTCCGGACCCCGCTCCCGCCTCCGGCCGCCGGGCGCGCGCCACCGCGCCCTGGTGGTTCATGGTGCCGGCGCTCCTGCTGTTCGCCTTCGTCGTCCTGGTGCCGAGCGCGCGCGGTGTGTACTACGCGTTCACCGACTGGGACGGTCTCGATCCGCACTTCTCCTTTGTGGGCCTGGACAACTTCGCCGACATGTTCCGCGACGAGGACGCGGTGCAGGCGATCTGGCACACCC
The DNA here is from genome assembly GCF_040643855.1 of Streptomyces sp. NPDC047072. Lineage (NCBI taxonomy): Bacteria > Bacillati > Actinomycetota > Actinomycetes > Kitasatosporales > Streptomycetaceae > Streptomyces > Streptomyces sp. NPDC047072. The sequence goes on from NZ_JBEYVC010000204.1 coordinate 16,093, forward strand.
TGCTGATCGCCGTGTCGATCACGGTCGTCCAGAACGGCGTGGGGCTGCTGCTGGCCCTGGGCGTCAACTCGGCCATCAAGTCCCGCAACCTGCTCAGGGTGCTGCTGTTCGCCCCGGCCGTGATCACCCCGATCGTGACGGCCTACCTGTGGCGCAACCTGCTCGGCACGGACGGCGCGGTCAACAGCCTGTTCGGCGCCGTGGGGCTCGACTCCTGGCAGCAGGACTGGCTGGGCAGCCCCGACCTCGCGCTGTGGGCGGTGATCGGGGTGATCGTGTGGCAGTACGCGGGCTACTCCATGGTCATCTTCCTGGCCGGGCTCCAGTCGGTGCCCCAGGAGATCCACGAGGCCGCCTCCCTCGACGGAGCCGGTCCCGTACGGCGCTTCTGGTCGGTCACCCGGCCGCTGCTGGCACCGGCGTTCACGATCAACCTGATGCTGTCGATCATCGGCGGGATCAAGCTCTTCGACCAGGTCTACGCGCTGACCGGCGGCGGCCCCGGCCATGCCACCGACACCCTGTCGACCCTCATCTACAAGGACGCCTTCACCCTCGGCGAGTTCGGCTACAGCATCGCCCTCGCGGTGGTCCTGACGATCATCGTCGCGGTCGCCTCCACCAGCCAGTACGTCCTGCTGTCCCGCAGCGAGAGGGCCGCGTCATGAACCGCTACCGCCCCCGCACCCTCGCCCTCGAACTGGTGATGATCGCCGTCGCCCTCGTCGTCGGCTTCCCGGTGTACGTCCTGGTGAACCTGGCCGTACGACCCGCCTCGGACACCTCCTCACCCATCAGCCCGACCAGCTCGCCGACCCTGGAGAACTTCTCGCACGCCTGGCAGCAGGGCGGACTCGGCGGGGCGCTGGCCAACAGCGTGCTGGTGACGGTGTGCAGCGTCGTCATCGTGCTGGCCGTCTCCTCCCTCGCCGCCTACCCGCTCGCCCGCATCACGGCCCGCTGGTCCCGGGGCACCTACCTGCTCGTGCTCCTCGGCCTGGTGCTGCCCTTCCAGCTCGCCTCGCTGCCGCTGTACCAGACCATGCGCGACCTGGGCCTGCTCGGCACCCCCTGGGCCCTGGTCCTGTTCTACTCCGGCCTCCAGGTGCCGTTCACCGTCTTCCTCTACGTCGGTTTCCTGCGGGCGATGCCCCGCGACTTCGAGGACGCCGCGCTGATCGACGGCTGCACCCCGCTCCAGGGCTTCCGCCATGTCGTCCTGCCGATGCTCAAGCCGATCACCGTGACCGCGCTCGTGCTCAACACGGTCGCCGTCTGGAACGACTTCTTCACCCCGCTGCTGTACCTCAGCGGCAGCGCCCAGCAGACCATGCCGGTCGCGATCGCCGGCTTCGTCGGCCAGTACGTCACCGACTGGAACCTGATCTTCGCCGCCCTGGTGATCAGCATCCTGCCCGTCCTGCTCGTCTACTTCCTCCTGCAACGCAGCATCATCAACGGCTTTGCCGGAGGGCTGCGGGGATGACACCCCGCCTTCTGCTCCACCGAGGAGACACCATGAAGACACGCGCGCTCACCGCCCTGGTCGCCACCACGACGGCCGCCGCTCTGCTGGCCGCCTGCAGCGGCGGCACCAAGTCCGCCTCCGGCGGCGGCGGTTCCAAGACCCTGACCCTGGCCTCGGTCGACCAGGGCTCCGTCGAGGACGTCGTCAAGGCCTTCGAGAAGGCCAACCCGGGCGTCAAGGTCCGCTACACCACCAGTGGCGCCGACCAGTACCAGCAGCAGATCCGCACCCAGCTCTCCTCCGGCACCGCCCCGGACGTGATGTCGGTCTGGCCCGGCAACGGCAACCCCGGGGCCACCCACGTCCTCGCCAAGCCGGGCTACCTGCGCGACCTCTCCGACCAGCCCTGGGCCGCCAAGCTGCCCGCCGCGATCAAGTCCGTCGCGCAGTACGACGGGAAGACGTACACCGCGATCTTCGGCCAGAACGGCATCGGCGCGGTCTACAACGAGCAGGCCCTGAAGAAGGCCGGCCTCACCCCGCCGGACACCTGGACGAAGCTGCTGGACTTCTGCAAGGCGGCGAAGGCGAAGGGGACACCCGCGTTCGCGCTGGGCAACCAGGACAACTGGGTGACGCAGCTCGTGCAGTACGCCCTGGTCGCCACCACCGTCTACGGCCCCGACCGGGACTTCGACCAGAAGATGCAGGCGGGACAGGCCACGTTCGCGAAGTCGGCGTGGGCGACCGCGCTGGACAAGTACCTGACGATGGAGAAGACCGGCTGCTTCCAGAAGAACCCGCTGGGCACCAACTACGAGATGAGCCAGCAGCTCGCCGCCACCGGCAAGACGCTCGGCATCGTCCAGGGCAACTGGGTCATCGCCCTCCTCAAGGGGAAGAACCCGCAGGGCACGTTCACCCTCAAGGCCCTGCCGGCGACGGACGACCCGTCGCAGACGCTCATCCCGGCCGCCGCCGGTGCCGGATACGGCGTCAACGCCAAGGCGAAGAACCCCGAACTCGCCCTGAAGTTCGTGAACTTCGTGATGTCGCCCGAGGGCATGAACCTGTTCGTCAAGAAGCAGGGCGGCCTGCCCTCGCTCCCGGACACGGGCTACCAGGTGGATCCCTCCCTCGCGGAGTTGTCGACGTTCATCACCTCCAACCGCACCGTCCCGTTCATGGACCAGCTGTGGCCCAACGCGAAGGTCCAGCAGACCATGCTCAGCGGTCTCCAGGAGATCTTCAGCGGCCAGACCACGCCCGAGAAGCTCCTCGGCGACATGGACGACGACTACAAGGCCGGCAGCTGACCGCCGAGGCGGCGACCGGGAGGACCACGGAGTGACCCATGAACCACGAAAAAGGCAGGGACGGGACGATGCCGGAGACCAAACGGGACCCCGCCGCCGCACCGTCCTCGCGGCGAGCGCCGGCGCGGTGCCGGTGATGGCCGGCCAACAGGCCCGCGCGGATCACGTACGACAGCGCGCCGAGCGGGAACTGGAACGGTTCCTCGC
>NZ_JBEYVC010000205.1:0-18807 GCF_040643855.1 Streptomyces sp. NPDC047072
CGGGAGCGGCCGGGGTGCTCGCCCCGCAGGGCGCCCTGCTCACTGTGGAGGTCCTGGTGGGCCGTGATGACATCGGCCCCGTTGACGCGGATTTCGGCCGGCAGCCGGACGCTGCGGCATCATGCCGGGGTTGGGACGCGGGCCGCCGGGGCCGCCGCCGGGACGGGGACCGCCCTGCGGACGGGGCATGCCGCCCGGGGTGGGACGGGCGCCGCCCGGAGCCTGCGGACGGGGACCGCCCGCCGCGCCCTGGGGACGCGGACCGCCCGGACCCTGGCCCTGGGGGCGAGGGGCGCGGTCGGGACGCTCACCGGGGGCACCGGGGCCGCCCGGACGCGGGGCACCGCCGGGACGGGGCGCCTGCGGGCGCGCCATGCCGGTGGAACCGCCGGAGGTGAAGGGGTTGTTGCCCGGACGGGGACCGGCCGGACGGGCACCGGGACGCGGCGCCTGGCCGCCCGGACGCGGGGCGCCGGGACGCTCGCCGCGACCCTGACCGCCCTGGCCGGGGCCGCCGGCCGGACGCGGGGCGCCGGGACGGGGGGCCTGCTGGCCGGCCGGACGCGGGGCGCCCGGACGCGGGCCGGAGCCCTGGCCCTGCGAACCCTGGCCCTGGGAGGCCGGAGCGGCGGGAGCCGACGGCGGCGCCGTGAACTCGGGCGTGGTCGGAGCCGGGGACACCGGCGCGGGGCGCGGTGCGGGCTTCGGGCCCGGAGTGGGACGGGGGCCGGGAGCGGCCGGGGCGGCGGGAGCCGCGGGCCTCTCGGCGGCGGCCGGCTTGGGAGCCGGCGGGCGCGGGGCGGCCGGACGGGCGGCCTGCGCGGGAGAGGGGGCCGCCGGACGAGCCGGGGCGGCCTTGCGTGCGGGGGCGGGCTTGCCGCCTCCGTTGCCCTGCTGGAGGGCGTCCGTCAGCTTACGGACGACGGGCGCTTCGATGGTCGAAGACGCCGAACGGACGAATTCACCGAGTTCTTGGAGCTTGGCCATGACGACCTTGCTCTCCACCCCGAACTCCTTGGCGAGTTCGTATACCCGGACCTTAGCCACTTCGCTCCTTTTAGGTCCGGGTGCGTCCGGACCGTCGCTACTTCATGGGCGTACTCATCGCGTGCTCATCGAGTGCTCATCGCAATCTCGACCTACTTCCAACTCGCGGGGTACCAGGGCCGCACGGGGGTTCCGCACGACCTTCCTTACGGTGTTGCCTGCTCAGCAACTGTCTGTCTGCTCGACGTACTGGCGCAACGCCTTTGTGTCGAGCGCTCCCGGGGCACGCAGCGCCCGCGTGAACGCCCGGCGGCGTACCGCCTGGTCGAGACAGACCAGGGCGGGATGCACATACGCACCCCGGCCGGGCAGCGTACCTCGATGATCAGGGACGCATTCGTCCCCGACCGCCACGGTGCGCAGCAGATCCTTCTGGGCCGCTCGCTCCCGGCATCCCACGCAGGTGCGCTCAGGGCATGCGCGGGCACGCGTCCGGCCAGACACCTCTAAGTCTACCTCCCCGTGCCGACCTCACCCCTTCGGGGCAGGGATCGAACGGTTGTTGTCGTGATCTCAGCCACTCACGGCTCAGATCTATTCCTCGGACTGCTCCGTGTCCGGCCGGATGTCGATGCGCCAGCCGGTCAGACGGGCCGCGAGGCGGGCGTTCTGCCCCTCCTTGCCGATCGCCAGGGACAGCTGGTAGTCGGGGACGGTCACGCGCGCGGAGCGGGCGGCCATGTCCACGACCTCGACCTTGGAGACCCGGGCCGGCGACAGCGCGTTCGCCACCATCTCGGCCGGGTCGTCCGACCAGTCGACGATGTCGATCTTCTCACCGTTCAGCTCGCCCATGACATTGCGCACCCGGCCGCCCATCGGGCCGATACAGGCGCCCTTGGCGTTCAGGCCCGAACGGGTGGACCGGACGGCGATCTTGGTGCGGTGACCGGCCTCACGGGCGATCGCGGCGATCTCGACGGAGCCGTCGGCGATCTCCGGCACCTCCAGCGCGAAGAGCTTCTTCACCAGGTTGGGGTGCGTGCGGGAGAGGGTGACGGACGGACCGCGCACGCCCCTCGCCACTCGTACGACGTACGAGCGCAGCCGCATGCCGTGCGGGTAGGTCTCGCCGGGCACCTGCTCCTGCACCGGCAGGATGGCCTCCAGCTTGCCGATGTCCACGAGTACGTTCTTCGGGTCGCGGCCCTGCTGGACCACGCCCATGACGATGTCGCCCTCGCGCCCCGCGTACTCGCCGAGCGTCGCGTCGTCCTCGGCGTCGCGCAGCCGCTGCAGGATGACCTGCTTGGCGGTGGTGGCGGCGATCCGGCCGAAGTCGGACGGGGTGTCGTCGAACTCGCGGGGCTCCTGGCCCTCTTCGAGGTCCTCGGGGTCCTCTTTCGCCCACACGATGACGTGTCCGGAGTCCCGGTCGAGCTTCACGCGCGCGTGGCGGTGGCTTCCCTCGGTGCGGTGGTAGGCGATGAGGAGGGCCGACTCGATCGCCTCGACCAACAGGTCGAAGGAGATCTCCTTCTCCCGTACCAAGCCCCGCAGGGCACTCATGTCGATGTCCACGGCTACGCCTCCTCTTCCTTCTTGTCCTTGCGGTTGAACTCGACCTGCACGCGCGCCCTGTCGACCTCGGAGAAGGCGAGCCGACGGGAGGTCGCCTTGCGGCCCTTGACGCCGGGCACCTCCACGTCGAGGCCGTCGTCGTCGACGTCGAGGATCCTCGCGACCAGTTCGGCGCCGTCCGTCAGCTGGAACCTCACCAGCCGGTCCACGGCGCGCACGTAGTGCCGGTGCTCCGTGAGGAGGCGCTCCGCGCCGGGGGTTCCGACCTCGAGGGTGTACTCGCCCGCACCCATCGCGTCGCTCTCGTCGAGCTTCGCCGAGAGCTCGCGGCTCACATCGGCGATCTGGTCGAGGTCCGCCCCGGTGTCGGAGTCGACGACCACCCGCAGCACCCGCTTGCGTCCGACGGAGTCCACGGCGATCTCTTCGAGATCCAGTCCCTGGGAGGTGACGAGCGGTTCCAGGAGCTCTCGCAGCCTCTCGCTCTGGGTGGTGCTCATCCGGGTGACTCCTCGGCCGCGTGTGCTGTTGTGGGTAGGTCGCGTGTCTGGTCAAAGGGTATCCGGTCGCGGAAGGTGTTGCCGTCCACGAGCCGGTGACGGGAGTTCCGGGCACGCGCGGGTACCGTGATCAGCCGCGCATGTTGTCTTTTTGTTGTCCGTACGACCCCTCCGAGGACGTCTGCCGTGCCGTACCCCCCGCAGCTGCGGAGAAGAACCCTGCTCGCCTCGGTCGCCGGAGGCACCCTCCTGGTGGGCTGCTCCGCCGGTTCCGGGGGATCCGAGGAGGTCACCGGAGGGAGCCCGGCGGCCGCCGAGCGGACACGCGCGCGTGCGGCCCGGGACAGCCAGGGGCTGACCGAGCGCTACGACGTCGTCCTGGCCGCGTATCCGGCGCTGGCGGAGCGGCTGGCACCGCTGCGGGCCGAGGTCGTCCGGCACACGACGGCGTTCGGCGGCGCCCCTGCGCGCAAGACCGCCTCCCCTACGGCCACCGCGTCCGCGTCCCCGGCGGTCTCCGCGCCCGCCACCGAGAAGGACGCCCTCCTCGGCCTCGCCGGCGCCGAGCGCGCCCTCGCCGACCGGCGGGCCAAGGCCCTGCTCGACGCCCCCGGAGAACTGGCCCGGCTGCTCGCCTCGGTGGCGGCGGCCGGAGCGGCGCACGTGTACCTGCTGACGGAGGCGGCGAAGTGAGCGACGAGCAGGACGAGCGGGAACTGCAGGCCCTCCAGAAGGCGCTCGCCGCCGAGCACGCGGCCGTGTACGGATACGGCGTCGTCGGCGGGCTGCTCCGCGAGGGGCGGCGCGCCGAGGCGCTGTCGGCCTACGACGCCCACCGCGCCCGGCGCGACGCACTGACGCGCACGGTCCGGGGCCTGGGCGGGACACCGGTGGCGGCCTCTGCCGCGTACGCCATGCCCTTCCCGGTGACCGACTCCACGGCGGCCGTCCGGCTCGCCGCGCAGCTGGAGGACCGGGTGGCCGGGGTCTACTCGGACCTGGTCCGGGCGGCCACGGGCGAGCGGCGCGGTACGGCGGCGGAGGCGCTGCGGGAGGCCGCGGTGCGGGCGGTGCGCTGGAACGGGGAGAGCGTAGCCTTCCCTGGGCTCGCCGAGCGGGCCACGCCCTCGGTGTGACGCGGCAAGGAAGGGAACGACTCGCGCATGGCTTTCGAACCGCCGTTGCGGCTGGTCCGGGCGCTCGGTGAGACGGCGCCGGACGGCGACGACTGGCTGGAGAAGCTGCCGCAGACGGCTTCCCAGGCCGTCGCGCTACGCGAGTCGACCGTGGAGCGGGTGCAGGTTCCCGGGGGCCGCAGCAGCCTGGTCCTGCTGGTCCGGCGCTCCGACGGCACCCCGGCCGTGCTGAAGCTGGCGCCGCCGCGGTGTCGGCCGGAGGCGGAGCGGGCGGCCCTCGCGCAGTGGGGTGGGCTGGGTGCCGTGCAGCTCCTTGACGGGTCCGCCGAGGGGGAGCTGCTGTTGGAGCGGCTACATCCCGATGTATCCGTGCGGTCCCTGCCGGAGGCGAAGGCGTGGCTGGAGGCGGCGGGGGTGTTGCGGCGGTTGTGGGTGGAGCCACCGCCGTATGTCTTCGAGACCGTGGCCGAGCGGACAGGGCGGCAGGCGGCGGCGATGAGAGCGCATGCGGGTGAGGCCGTGGATCTCGTGGACGCGGCCCTTTCCGCGCGCGAGGAGTTGCTGGTCGCGCCTCCCGAGCGGGTTCTTCTGCACGGGACGTTTCGGCAGAGCAAGGTGTTGGCGGGTGAGCGGGCCCCTTGGCTGGCTGTGGGGCCCGATCCGGTCGTGGGTGAGTGTGCGTTCGATCTGGCTCGGTTGGTTCGGGATCGGGTTGAGGATCTGATTGCGTCGCCGTCCGGAGCGTCTACAACTCGGCGGCGGGTGAAGCGGCTTGCGGAGTCTCTGGATGTGGATCAGGAGAGGTTGCGGGGATGGACCTTGTTCCGGGCTGTGGAGTCGGGGGTTCGGGCCCTGAGGGTGGGGCGGCCGAAGGATGCCGAGTTGTTGCTGGAGTTTGCCGGGTGGCTTTGAGGTGGTGAGTTGGCTGTCGGCCGGTGGGGGCTGGTCGCGCCCACGCGGCGGAGCCGCAAATCGACACAGCCCCGCGCCCCTAAGCGGTAACCCGCTCGCCGTCCTTCCATACGGCCACGATGTTTTTGGGTAGGCCCGCCAGGTCGTATGCGTCGCCCTGCACGACCACCATGTCGGCCCTTTTCCCCGGCTCGATCACGCCCAGGTCGTCGTAGCCCAACAAGGTTGCTGCTGACGAAGTTGTTGCCGTCAGGACCTCTGCCGGGGTCATGCCCGCCTTCTCCATCAAGGGGAGTTCGTCGAGGTTCGTGCCGTGGGGGCTTATTCCGCTGTCCGTGCCCATGGCTATGCGGACGCCTGCCTCGGCCGCTCTGCGGACCGAGTCCGTGTGGACCTCGGAGACTTCCCTCGCCTTGGTCAGCATTGCCTCGGGGATCTGGACGCCCGATTCGGCTGCCCTGATCACCGCCACCGGGGCGATCAGGGTGGGGACCAGCCAGGTGTCGTGGTCCAGCATCAGGGCGATCGCCTCGTCGTCCAGGTAGATGCCGTGCTCTATGGAGCGGATCCCGGCGCGGACGGCGTTCTTGATGCCGTCCGCGCCCTGGGCGTGGGCCATGACGTAGCGGCCCTGGGCGGTGGCCTCGGCGACCAGGACGTCGAGTTCCCCGGGGGTGAACTGGCTGTGGCGGGGGTTGTCGCGCGGGGAGAGGACGCCTCCTGTCGTGCAGACCTTGAGGACGTCGGCGCCCGCGCGAAGGAGCTTGCGGGCCGTGACACGCATGTCGTCGGGGCCGTCCGCTATCGCCGCCGGGCGGCCCGGGTGCGGTACGGCGAGACCGGCGCAGTTGCCCGAGGGCATCCAGTTGTCGCCGTGGCCGCCGGTCTGGCTGATCAGGCCGATGGAGATCTGGACGCGGGGGCCGGGGACCAGGCCGTCCTCGACCGCCTGTTTGACGCCGAGGTCGGCGCCGGCCGCGTCGCGGACCGTGGTGATGCCGGCCGCGAGGGTGCGCCGCAGGTTCACGGCCGCCTCGAAGAACTGGTACGAGAACGGCTTCTGGAGCGCTCCGAGCAGGCCGATGCCGTTCAGGGTGAGGTGGACGTGGCAGTCGAAGAGGCCGGGGAGGAGGGTGCGGCCCGTGCAGTCGACCTGGGTGTCGCCGTCCAGGCCGGTGCCGACGTCGACGATGCGGTCGTCGGCCACGACCACGTCCGCCGGGGCCGGGTCGGTGCCGGTGCCGTCGAAGACGAGGCCGCCCCTGAAGACCGTACGAAGGCTGCTCATGCGTGCACCGTCACCGGCTCGTCGCTGCCCTGGCGGGGCGTGCGGGCGGTCAGGCGTTCGGCCGTGCCTGCGAGGGCCAGGACCACGAGGTTGGCGGCCAGGCCGATCAGGCCGACGTTGACGTTGCCGGCCAGGGTCTTGTCCCAGAACGTCAGCCAGATGACGACCAGTTCGCCGACGAACAGGCCGGCCAGGACCGGGGTCTTGGTCACCGGGCGGCGGGCCAGGAAGCCGAGGGCGATCGCGGGGGCCAGTTGGACCGTGCCGCTGTAGGTGAGCAGGAGGAGGTTGGCCAGGAGGTCGGGGCGGAAGATCGCGAGGAGGAGGGAGAGGGCGCAGGCGGCGACCACCGTGCCGTGGTTGATCCAGAACTGCTTGCGGTCGCTCTCGACCCGCGCGATGTTGCGGGCGACCAGCGAGGAGATGCCGATGAGGATGCCGGCCGCCGGGACCATCGCCGTGGCGATCGCGGCGACCACGACCAGGCCCGTCGCCCACGTCGGCAGCACCTGCTTGCTCAGGGTCAGCAGGATGCCGTTCGACGGGGAACCCGGCTTGAGGACCAGGATCGCCGCGAAGCCGACGATGATCGGCATCAGGAGGCAGAGCTCGTACAGGGGCATCCAGGTGTAGTTGCGGCGCAGCACCTTGGGGTCGCGGGCGGACATCACGGCCGGCCAGGCGTGCGGGAGGCACATCAGGCCGACGCCGATCGCGCTGACCAGCATGCTCGTGGTGAACCAGACCTGGTCGGCGGGGCCCGCGTGGATCGTGAGCATCTCCGGGTGCAGTTCGTCGATGCGGTGGAACATCGCGGAGACACCGCCGGTGAAGTGGGCGGGGACGGCCACCAACAGAACTCCGAGGACCACCAGCATCACGACGTCCTTGAAGTACGACGTCATCGCGACGCCGTGCAGGCCCGCCCAGAGGACGAAGGCGACGACCAGCGCGCAGCCGATGACCATGCTCAACGTCCCCGACGCGGAGTCGCCCGTGACCAGCTGCACGATCAACCCCAGCCCGGTGATCTGGAGTTGGAGATACGGCAGCACGAAGACGACACCGAGGACGGCCGCGACCGTGCCGAGCAGCCTGCTGTCGTAGCGGTCCTCCAGGAAGTCGCCCTGGGTGAGGTAGCCGCGCTCCTTGCCGAGCGACCAGAGCCGCTTGGCGAGGAAGAACAGCACCATGTAGCCGATGGGGACGTACGGGAGGGCGTACAGGGCGGCGACTCCGCCGCTGAAGGCGAGACCCGCCATGCCGAGGAAGGTGAAGGTGGTGAACACCTCTCCGGCCTGCAGGAACCACATGCTCACGGCGCCGAACCGGCGTCCGCCGACGGCCCATTCGGAGAGGTCGGCGGCGGGCTTGCGGCGGCCGACGAAGCCGAGGACGCCGATGAGCACGATGCCGGCGAAGGTCATGAAGAGGATCACTTGCCTGCCTCCTGCTCCTGACGGGTCATCAGGCGCTCGGTCACCAGCAGCGCGGGCGTGCACAGCACACACCACACCGCGCCCCACACCAGCATCCGGGGCAGGCCGAACCAGAGCCCGTCGGTGTTGACGAACGGCAGGAAGGGCATGAGGGCCAGCGCCAGCGCGGGCACGGCCGGTATCAGGTGGTAGGGGCGCACGGCGCCTCCTCGGTGAGTCGGTCCAGCCGGCGGACGGCCAGTTCGGCGAGCAGGGCGGAGCCGTCCGAGACCACGCTGTCGTCGAAGGCGGCGATCGGTGAGTGGTTGGTGGGGGCGCTGTCCGGGTCGCCGGTGGCGTCGGCGCCGAGGAAGACGAAGGCGCCCGGCACCCGGTCCAGGACCCGCGAGAAGTCCTCGGAGCCGGTGATGGGGTCGGTCATCGGCTCGAAGCGCTCCTCGCCGAAGACCTCGCGGACGGTGTCGGCGAGGAAGTCGTGCTCGCCGGCGTCGTTGACGGTGACCGGGTACTCGGGCACGAAGTCGACCTCGGCGGTCAGTCCGTGGGCGGTGGCGATGTCCCGGCACAGGCGTACGGCGACCTCGGCGGCGCGCTCGGCGGCGGCCGGGCTGAAGGTGCGCACGGTCGCCTCGAAGACCGCGTCGTCCGGGATGACGTTGCGCCGGGTGCCGGCGTGGAAGGTGCCGACGGTCACCACGACCGGGTCGAAGACGTCGAAGCGACGGGTCACCATCGTCTGAAGGGCGGTGACCATCTCGCAGGCCGCCGGGACCGGGTCGAGGGCGGAGTGCGGCCGCGAGCCGTGGCCTCCGGCGCCGACCACGCGCACGTGCAGCCCCGCCGAGGCGGCCATCAGCGGGCCGGGGCGGGAGGTGAAGACTCCGGTGGGGTACGACGACGAGCTGACGTGCAGCCCGTAGGCGGCGTCGACCGGCCGCCCCGCCGCCTCCAGCACCCCTTCCTCGATCATGTGCCCGGCGCCGTCCCAGCCCTCCTCGCCCGGCTGGAACATGAACACCACGTCCCCGGCGAGGAGTTCGCGCCGGGCGGCGAGCAGCCGGGCGGCGCCGACGAGTCCCGCGGTGTGCAGGTCGTGGCCGCAGGCGTGCATCACTCCGTCGACCCGGGAGGCGAAGTCCAGGCCGGTGCGCTCGGTGACCGGCAGCCCGTCCATGTCCCCGCGCAGCAGCACGACGGGACCGCCGGGCACACTGCCGCGCAGGACCGCCGTCACCGAGGACAGGGACGTCCCGGTACTGATCTCCAGCGGCAGTCCGGCCAGCGCGGCCAGCACCTTCTCCTGGGTGCGCGGCAGGTCCAGGCCGGTCTCCGGCTCCTGGTGGAGCGCCCGGCGCAGGGCGGCCAGGTCCCCCTGGAGCGCATGCGCGTCCTCTCGCAGACTCATTCCTCTCCCCTCACGCGTGGACCATGACTCGCGTGTACTGCCCACGCGGTCGGGCCATCATGAGAGGAGGGCGCAGTGTGGCGCGGAAATCGCAGGAATACGCCGATGACGGGCCCTGAATGCGAAGGATCCGCCGATGCTGTCCGAGACCGACCTCGCTCTCGTCAACGCCCTCCAGGTCAGTCCGCGCGCGCCCTGGTCGCTGATCGGGCGGGCGCTGGGGGTCGGTCCGGTGACGGTCGCCAAGCACTGGGAGCGGTTGGTCGACTCGCGTGCGGCCTGGTTGACGGCGTATCCGGGGTCGGCCGTCGGGGAGCGGCTGGTGTTCGCGTTCGTCCAGGTGGACTGTGCGCCGGGTCAGGCGTTGCGGGTGGCTCGGACGGTGGCCTCTTCGCCGTATGTGACGGCCGTCGACTATGTGGCGGGGCCTTGCGATCTGGTGGTGCACCTTGTTGCGGCGGACCTTGAGACGGTGTCTCGGTATGTCGTCGAGCGGCTGGCCGGGCTGGCGGGGGTCGTGGGGACGCGGACGCTGGTGGCGCCTCGGATGTATGCGGAGGGCAGTCGGTGGCAGGTGCGGGCGATCTCCGGGGCGCAGAAGGGGGCGTTGCGCTGCGCTGGGCCCACGTCGGGGGCAGGTCCTGTGCGGTTCGAGGAGCTGGACCGTCGGTTGTTGCTGGCGCTCGGGGAGGATCCCCGGGCCACGCATACGGAGTTGGCGTCGCGGCTGGGGGTCGGCGCGAGTACCGTCCGGCGGCATCTGGGGGCGGCGCTTGCCGGTGGGGGGATTCGGTTGCGGTGTGAGGTGGCGCGGTCGTTGTCGCCTGCGCCGGTGACGATGTTGCTGTGGATGCGGGTGCCGCCGGATCAGTTGGAGCGGGCGGCGCGGACGCTGGGGCGGTTTGCCGAGGTGCGGATGTGTGCGGCGGTGAGTGGGGCGGCGAATCTGTTGGTGGGGGTGTGGTTGCGGGCTCCCGCGGATGCGGTGTCTTTTGAGGCCGTGGTGGTGGGGAAGTTGTCGCGGGTGGAGATCGTGGATCGGGCGGTTACTTTGCGGGCCGTGAAGTTGGGTGGGTGTTTGTTGGATGCGGAGGGGCGTATTACGGGGCGGGTGCCTATGGATTTTTGGGCTTCGTTGTAACCTGCGGGCCGGTGGGGGCTGGTCGCGCAGTTCCCCGCGCCCCTAAAGGCGATCAGCTCGCCGTCAGTTTCAAGGCCAGGACGGGACAGTCGGCCGCTGCTCTTCTTGCCCGTTTCACCGTGCGGGGCGGTACTGGAGTGCCGTCCAGCAAGGGATAACCCCACTCGTCCAATGAGACGTGTTCCGGGAGGAGTTCCGCGCACAGGCCATGGGCTGCGCAGGAGGTCCAGTCGATGGTGAGGTGCTGAGCCATGTCAGGTCTCCTGAGGGACGGGGAGCAGAGGCGTGGTGTCGGTTGCCGTGCAGTGGCCCTCCGCGTGGGCGTGGGCTTCCGCTGCGAAGGTCGTCAGGGCGCTGCGGACCAGGCGGACCGTGCCGTCGGGGTGGTGGCAGGCGCCTCTGCCCTCCACCAGGCCGGACCAGCGGGCCAGGTCGTGGCGGGTGGTGCCCTGGGGGCCCGGGGTGGCCAGGGTCTGGAAGGCGGTGGAAATGCGCGGGAGGCCGTTGAGGCAGGGGCCGCACTGGCCGGCCGACTGGAGGGCCAGGTAGCGGAGTACTCGTGCCGTCTCGACCAGGCCGCAGCGGTCCGTAGGGAGAGCGGCCAGGACTCCGGCGCCCATCGCACCGGCGTCCAGCGTGAGTTCGGCCGCTTCGGGCGCCGGGATCCAGGTGCCGTGGTAGCCGCCCACCAGGACCGCCGACATGCCGTGCAGGGGGACCAGCCGGGCCAGCGGGATGCCGAACGGCGCTTCCACGACCCGGACGTCACGTCCCGGCACGTGGACCGTGCACAGGGCGCTGCCGGGCTGGGCCGGGGTGCCCGCCGTACGGAACCAGTCGGCGCCGTAGCGGGCGATCAGGGCCAGGTGGGCGAGGGTCTCGACGTTCTGGACCAGGGTGGGGGCGCGGCCGACCCCGCGTTCGCGGACCGGGGGGTCCTGGTGGGCGGGGAGCGCGGCACCGCCGCCGACGTAGCGGGCGAGGGCCGAGGACTGGCCGGACAGGAAGCTCTTGGGCAGCCGTACGACCTTCACCGGGACGGGGTCACGGCGGTCGGCGAGGGCCCGCTCCAGCCAGGACGCGCCGTCCTCGACGGCCAGGTGGGCCTCCCCCGCGCCGGTCGCCGCGGCGGCGGCCTGGATGCCGTCCAGGACGAGGTGCGGTGAGAGGTGGAGCAGGGTCTTGTCCTTGCGGCTGGCCGGTTCGCCCTCGGCGCCGTTGGCGACGACCACCGGCTTGCGGCCGGTGCGGCGGCCGGCCTCGGCGACCGAGAGGAGCTTGCGGTGCACCGGGAAGGCGGCGCCGCCGCGGCCGGTGAGACCGGACCCGGCGACCACCCGGAGGAACGTCTCGGGATCGCCGTACGGCAGCGGGCCGTAGCGCTGCTGGTGGGTGGGCAGGTCGGCCGGGGTGCCGCCGGGGGCGAACAGCCGGGGGGACATGTGGACGTCCTGGTGGGTCAGCGTCACGGTCGGACTCCTTCGGCCGGGTCGAGGTGGCGGAGGGCTGCGGCGGTGCGGATGCCTGCGGCGGTGAGGACCGTGGCCACGCAGCTGATCGTCAGCCAGGTCATCCAGTCGGTGCCGGAGTCCGTGCCGATGCCGATGCCGTGGATCAGGGCGACGGGCCAGGAGGCGTAGGCGAGCCAGTGGATGGTGCGCCAGGTGCGGTGGCCTATGCGTTGTCTGAGGAGGCTGGTGATCAGGACGGCGAGCATGAGGTCGAAGGCGACGGTGCCGAGGCCGAGCCAGAGGGGCTGGTAGTCGCCGATGAAGGGGATCACGGCGTCCAGGACTGTGATGTTCACGTAGCCGTCGATGACCGCGAAGACGATGTGGAGGGCGAGGAAGGCGGTGGCGGAGAGGGAGAGGGTGCGGTGGAGGGAGATCGTGCCGAAGCGGGGGAGGGTGGGGAGGCGGGTCCTTAGGCGGACGGCAATGCCGAGAAGGACGACGAGGGTGAAGAGGATCAGGGTGATTGCGCCGGTTGCTCTGTTTGCGTACCAGAGGGTTTCTGAGGTCATTCGGCTGTCCCCCGGTGGGGGTTGGTCGCGCCCCGCGGCGAAGCCGCTGATTGACACAGCCCCGCGCCCCTAAGGGTGATTGGCCAGCCCGGAGTTGTTATGACCAGGCCCTCCTTGGTTACCAGGCGTGCTGGTAGACCTTGGCGGGTCAGCCATTTTTCTGCGCCTGTGCCCTTCACCAGGGCTGCTGTTGTTGCGGTGTTGGCTTCTGCGCAGGTGGGGGCCGCTACTGAGATCGTGCGCCAGGGGGTTTGGGCCGGGAGGCCCGTGTGGGGGTCGAGGATGTGGTGGAGGGTTTGGCCGTCGCGGTGCCAGGTGCGGGCGCTCGTGCCTGAGGTGGCCAGGCCGCCGGAGTGCAGGCCTACCGTGGCGTACGGGCCCTGGGGTGGGGTTTCGTCTACCGGGCCCGTGGTGTCCTGGACTCGGATCTGCCAGCCGTCTGCCGGAGGGGGGCCGGCTACTGCCGTGTCGCCGCCGAGGCTTACCAGGACTCCGCAGCCTGCCGCCTTTGCCAGGAGGGTTGCTGCCTTGTCGGCGGCCCAGGCCTTGGCCGTCGCGCCGAGGTCCAGGCGGACGCCGGACGGGACGGTGACCGTGCCTGAGGTGCGGTCCAGGTGGATCAGGCGCCAGCCGGGGGCCCGCTTCACCGTCAGGCGGATCGGGCGGTCGTCCTCGCGGACCAGGGTGAAGTCGCGGTCGTAGCCGATCGCCTCCATCGCCGAGCCGACCGTCGGGTCGACCGCGCCGTCGGTGGCCTCGGCGGCGCGCAGGGCCACCCCGAGGGCCTCCGCGAGGAGTGGGCTGACGCGGACCGGGCGGCCCTCGGAGCCGTCCAGCGCGGTGAGTTCGGAGTCCGGGCGGAAGCGGCTGCATGCCGCGTCCACCTCGGCGAGGTGGCGGGCAAGGAGCAGGTTGCAGGAGTCCAGCAGGGCCGGGTCGGTGACGACCAGGCGGACGGTGGTGCCGAGGGCACGCCATTCGGTTGCGGCAGTGGTGCGGGGCTTCAGGAGTGTGCTCATCACGACGCACCCGAGGTGGAGTCGGTCGAGCCGCCGGAGGAGGAGGTGAGGCCGCTGGAGCTGTCGTCGGACGACGACGAGGAGGAGCTGGAGCTTGCCGAGTCGTCGGAGGAGGAGCTGCTGGAGCTGTCCGTGCTCGTCGAGCTGTCCGAGGAGGAACCGCTGGAGCTGGTCGAGGTGTCCGTCGACGAGCTGCTGCTCGTGCTGGAACTCGTGCCGCTGCTCGCCGTCGTGTCGGCGTCCGCCTGCATCGTGCCGATCAGCGCGAACATCCCCGCTGCCGCCGCCAGCGTGACCGCCGCCGCGGCGGCCGCCGTGCGCCGGGTGCCCCTGCGGACCAGCGCGGCGGCCCCTCTCTCCGTACCCCTTGCCATGGCCGTACCCCTCCGTAGCCGTAGTGACGCTCTGTCACGGACTACGTTCGGGTACGGCCCTGAGAGAAGTCTGTGAGCTCCCTATAGGAACCCGGAGACCTGTCTGAGGAGTTTCTTTAAACGGTCAGGCGGGCGATCGCCTCGTCCACCGTCAGCTCCTCGCGCTCCCCGGTACGGCGGTCCTTCAGCTCCAGCACACCCTCGGCCGCGCGCCGCCCGGCCACCAGGATCTGCGGGACGCCCATCAGCTCCGAGTCGGTGAACTTCACGCCCGGGGACACGCCCGCGCGGTCGTCGACCAGGACCCGGACACCCGCGGCGGCCAGCTTGTCGGAGACGTCGAGGGCCAGCTCGGTCTGGAGGGCCTTGCCGGCGGCGACGACGTGCACGTCGGCCGGGGCGATCTCCTTGGGCCAGCACAGGCCCTTGTCGTCGGCGGACTGCTCGGCGAGGGCGGCGACCGCGCGGGAGACGCCGATGCCGTAGGAGCCCATGGTGACGCGGACCGGCTTGCCGTTCTGGCCGAGGACGTCGAGCTTGAGGGCGTCGGTGTACTTGCGGCCCAGCTGGAAGATGTGGCCGATCTCGATGGCGCGGTCCAGCTTGAGGCCGGTGCCGCACTTCGGGCACGGGTCGCCCTCCTGGACGACCACGACGTCGACGTACTCGTCGACCTCGAAGTCCCGCCCGGCGACGACGTTCTTCGCGTGCGTGTGCTCCTTGTTGGCGCCGGTGATCCAGGCGATGCCGGGGGCCACCCGCGGGTCGGCGATGTACTTCACCTTCTCGCCCAGCCCCTGCGGGCCGACGTAGCCGCGGACCAGGTCGGGGCGGCCGACGAAGTCCTCGGCCGTCACCAGCTCCACGGCGGCGGGCGCGAAGTGCGCCTCGACCTTACCGAGGTCGACCTCGCGGTCGCCGGGGACGCCGACGGCCACGATCTCGCCGTCGACCTTCACGAGGAGGTTCTTGAGGGTGTCGGAGGGCTGTACGCCGAGGTGGGCGGCGAGGGTCTCGATGGTGGGGGTGTCCGGGGTCGGCACCTCTTCGAGGGCGGGGACGGAAGCGGCGTCCACCGGCTTCAGCTCGTACGTGATCGCCTCGGTGTTGGCCGCGAAGTCGCAGTTCGGGCAGTCGGCGAAGGTGTCCTCGCCGGCGCCGGCCGGGGCGAGGAACTCCTCCGACTTCGAGCCGCCCATCGCGCCCGCGGTCGCGGCGCAGATGCGGTAGTCGAGGCCGAGGCGCGCGAAGACCTTCTGGTAGGCCTCGCGGTGCAGGGCGTAGGAGTGGGCGAGGCCCTCGTCCTCCAGGTCGAAGGAGTACGAGTCCTTCATCAGGAACTCACGGCCGCGCAGGACGCCCGCGCGGGGCCGGGCCTCGTCGCGGAACTTCGTCTGGATCTGGTAGAGGATGACCGGCAGGTCCTTGTACGAGGACGCCTGGTCCTTCACGATCAGCGTGAAGATCTCCTCGTGGGTGGGGCCGAGCAGGTAGTCGCCGCCCTTGCGGTCCTGGAGCCGGAACAGCTCCGGGCCGTACTCGTCCCAGCGGCCCGTGGCCTCGTACGGCTCACGCGGCAGCAGTGCGGGAAGCTGCACCTCCTGGGCGCCGATGGCGTCCATCTCCTCGCGGACCACGCGCTCCACGTTGCGCAGCACCTTCATGCCGAGCGGCAGCCAGCTCCACACGCCGGCGGCGGTGCGGCGGACGTAGCCCGCCCGCACGAGCAGCTTGTGGCTGAGGACCTCGGCGTCCGCCGGGTCGTCGCGCAGCGTCTTCGCCATCAACTGGGACATGCGCTGGACCGGTGCGTTCGCCATGGTTTCCGTACTCCTGCCGGGTGGGTGTATGCCAGGAGGTTAGCCGGGCACGCTGTGCCGGTGGAAATCGGTCAGCGGCGGCGGAGCGGGAGAGGGGCGCCCATCACGGCGTACGGCTTCGGGGCGCTCGGGAAGAGGACCTGGCGGGCGAGGTCCTGGTAGCCGAGGGAGTGGTAGAGACCGCGGGCCGGGCTGTCGGTGTCGATCGCGGAGAGGATCGAGCGGGGTTCGGCGGCGCCGTCGGTGATCAGGGTGATCAGGGTGCGGCCGATGCCGCGGTTCTGGTGGTGGGGGTGGACGTGCAGCTCGGTGATGACGAAGGAGTTGTCGAGCCAGCCGTCGTTGTGCCGCTCGCGCAGGTAGGGCTCCACGACGGTGGACCACCAGTGGGTGCGGTTGTTGGGCATCCCGTAGACGAATCCGACGAGCCGCCCCGCCACGGTGGCGCCGAGGGCTCTGGCGCCCGGGTGGGTCATGTGGCGCAGCACGATCTGGCGGCGGACCGCGACTTCGTCGGGGGCGAGGCCGAAGGCGATGGCCTGGACGGCGAGGGCCTCGTCGACCCGGGCGGCCAGATCGAGCGGACCGATCACGATGTCGTCGGGGCTGCGGCCGTCACCCGGAAATCGCTGCATGCCGGGGAGCGTACCCCGGCGACCGGGGCCGCCCGCCGGTCGCCGGCCGGGGAGCCGGGGGCGGTCGAAGATCATGAGATCCCCAAGGCCGTTCCCGCCCAGGAAAACTTCAGCTCATAGGCTGGCAAAACGGTCACTTGATCGGTGTACTCGGCACCGACGCGATGTCGATTTCGTGCCTAGCGTCTCTGCTGTACCGCCGGACCCCTCCGGCGCACCAGAGAGGACTCTCCATGCCGTTCCCGGACACCGACCGCTGCGCCGACACCGTCCTCGGCACGCTCGTTCCGGAACTCCTGTCCCCCGTCCCCGCCCCGCCGCTCCCCGAGGCCGAACTCCCGCACGGCGAGACCGACCCCGACGCCGCCTACCGCATGGTCCGCGACGAGCTGATGCTCGACGGCAACGCCCGCCTGAACCTCGCGACCTTCGTCACCACCTGGATGGAACCGCAGGCGCACCGCCTGATGAGCGGGACCGCCGAGAAGAACCTCGTCGACAAGGACGAGTACCCGCAGATCACGGCCATGGAGGAGCGGTGCGTGCGGATGCTCGGGCGGCTGTGGCACGCGCCCCGGCCCGACCGGGTCGCCGGCTGCTCCACGACCGGCTCCAGCGAGGCCGCGATGCTCGGCGGACTCGCGCTCAAGCGCCGCTGGCAGCAGCGCCGCCGGGCGGCCGGCAAGGACACCGCCCGGCCCAATCTGGTGATGGGCGCGAACGTACAGGTCTGCTGGAAGAAGTTCGCCAACTACTTCGAGGTGGAGCCCCGGTTCGTGCCGATGGAGCCGGGCCGGTACCACCTGACCGCGGACGGCCTCACCGCCTACTGCGACGACGACACCATCGGGGTGGTGACCGTCCTCGGCTCGACCTTCGACGGCTCCTACGAGCCGGTGGCCGACATCTGCATGGCCCTGGACGGCTTCGAGGCGGCCACCGGCACCGACATCCCGGTGCATGTGGACGCCGCTTCGGGCGGCCTGGTGGCCCCCTTCCTCGACCCCGGCCTGATGTGGGACTTCCAGCTGGAGCGGGTCGCGTCGATCAACGTCTCGGGGCACAAGTACGGGCAGGTCTTCCCCGGCGTGGGCTGGGCGCTGTGGCGGGACCGGGAGGCGCTCCCGGACGACCTGGTGTTCCGGGTGAACTACCTGGGCGGTGACATGCCCACCTTCACCCTGAACTTCTCCCGGCCGGGCTCGCAGGTGGTCACGCAGTACTACAGCTTCCTGCGGTACGGCTTCGAGGGCTTCCGGCGGCTGATCGGCGAGTGCCGGTCCACGGCCCGCCGGCTGGCCCGGGAGATCGCCGCGATGGGCCCGTACGAGCTGATCACGGACGGCTCCGAACTGCCGGCCTTCGCGTTCCGGCTGGCCCCGGGGACGGCGGGCTTCACGGTCTTCGACGTCTCGCAGGCCATGCGCGGGCGCGGCTGGCAGCTGCCCGCCTACACCTTCCCGGACAACTGCCGGGACGTGTCGGCGCTCCGCCTGGTGGTGCGCACCGGCTTCACCTCCGAGCTGGCCCGGCTGTTCGTCACGGACCTGCGCCGCACCACCGAACGGCTGGCACGGCAGCGGGAGCGCACACCGGCGGCGCTGACCGTGGGGTGAGACCCCCCGCTCGCACAGGAGGAGGGGCTTTCAGAAGAGGACGCTCATGAACTCGCCGATCTCCTGGAAGCCCACCCTCTGGTACGCCCTTCTCGCCGGGGTGTTGAAGTCGTTCACGTACAGGCTCACCACTGGGGCCACGTCCGCGAGGGCGTAGCGCAGGACCGCCGCCATGCCGGGGGCCGCCACTCCCCTGCCCCGGTACTCCGGGGCCACCCAGACGCCCTGGATCTGGCAGGCGCGGTCCGTGGCCGCGCCGATCTCCGCCTTGAAGGCGACCTTGCCCTGGTCGTCCAGGCGGGCGAAGGAGCGGCCGGAGCCGACCAGTTCGGCGACCCGGGCCTGGTAGAGGAGGCCGCCGTCACCGGCCAGCGGTGAGACGCCGACCTCCTCGGTGAACATCGCCACGCACGCCGGCATGATCGTCTCCATCTCGTCCTTGCGGACGCGGCGGACGTACGGGTCCGGGGCGACGTCGGCGGGCATGCGGTCGGTGACCATGAGGGGCTGGTGGGCGCGGACCTCGCGGGCCGGGCCCCAGCTGGGCTCCAGCAACCGCCAGAGCAGGGCGGTGGGTTCGGCCGGGCCGACGATGGAGGAGCAGCGGCGGCCGGCCCGCCGGGCACGGTCGGCGAAGGCGCGGACGGCCCGGGGGGTCGCGCAGATGGGGACCAGGTTGGCGCCGGCGTAGCAGAGCGACGTCAGCATGCCGTCCTCGTACCAGCCCCACATCTCGCCGCCGAGCCGCCACGGGTCGAGGCCGGCGACCTGGACCCTCGACGTCACGAAGGCGTTGGCCACCGGCTCGCGGTCGAGGACGGCGAGCGCTGCGTCCAGGTCGCTCGGTTCGAGGACCCGGGGCTGCCCAGGGTCGCCGTGACCGGTCCGGCTGTCGCCGACCTCACCCACTTGGTGGCCGAACTCCTGGAGA
>NZ_JBEYVC010000206.1:0-18697 GCF_040643855.1 Streptomyces sp. NPDC047072
GTCGGCGCCGACCCGCTCGGCAGGGCGAGGACGGGCCGGGACGGAGCCGCCAACGCGGGCGCCTCCAGTGCGGGCGGTTCCAACGCGGGCCGCTCCGTCGCCCGCGGCTCACGCGGCACGAGGTCGGTCGACGGGCGCTCACGGCGCGGCGCGGCGGGAGGAGCGGCGGCCTGGACGCGGTCGGCCGGCAGGGCCGCCTCGACCGTCGGACCGAGCTTGGCGCGGGCCACGCCGTACCACTGCTTGGCGATGTCGTCGAGGGCGGGATCGGCGGAGGCACGGGATCTGCCGGAGCCGGAGCCTGACCCGGTGCCGCTCGACGGCGTGGCCGGGCGGCGCTTGGAACCGGCGCCCGCGATGGCGCGGCCGCCGTTGGTCGCCGTGCCGGAGGCGCGCGTGGCGTTGAAGGTGCGGCTGTCGTTCTCGGCGCGGTCGTAGAGGCTGTTGATCCGCTGCCCGACCTCTTCCCGGCTGGGCTGCTCGTCCGCCGCCGC
Source organism: Streptomyces sp. NPDC047072 (assembly GCF_040643855.1). Taxonomy (NCBI): domain Bacteria; kingdom Bacillati; phylum Actinomycetota; class Actinomycetes; order Kitasatosporales; family Streptomycetaceae; genus Streptomyces; species Streptomyces sp. NPDC047072. Next base: position 495 of record NZ_JBEYVC010000206.1, read on the forward strand.
AGGAGTGGCGCCGGTGGTCTGGGACAGGAGGGCCGCCGAGGCGAGCGCGGCACCGGCGAGTGCGGAGTTCCGCAGGGCCGGGAGGCTGGACCCTCCACCGCGCGAATTTCGTTCCGGCGCCATGAAGACTTGCCCCTTCCGTCGTGCTGCTCGGCAGTCAACCTAGCCAACTTGTGTGTCTCGCGTGAAGGTTGAAGCGTTAAAAGCGTGATGCAAAACTGTGACCTTCGTCGCGTCGAGCCGTTGGACAGGGTTTGCGGTGACGTTCAGTGCGCGTGCCGCTGCGTTCGCCACGCCTCGTAATGGTCCAGCACCGTCTCCTCGATCGGGCGGTAGGCGATCCCGAGTTCCTGTGTACTGCGGCTGTTGTCCACCCGGAAGCGGATGCCGAGGTGCTTGCGGATGTAGTCCTGGGTGAGCCCGAAGGCGGGCCCCAGCACCCGCACCGGCCAGTGGGGGAGTGCCGTACGCGGAATGCGCAGGCCGCGCGGGTACCGGGTGCGGATGATGCGGGCCATGTCGTGGAACGACGTCATCGTCCCGGCCGCCAGGATGTAACGCCCCTTCGCGTCCGGCTTCTCGGCCGCGGCGATGTGCGCGTCGGCCACGTCCCGCACGTCGACCGTCGTGAAACTGAAGTCCGGGGCGCCGTAGAAGAAGTAGCCCTTGAAGAACTCCTCCAGCAGGAAGAGGCTGCCGGACTCGGAGGCGGGGGTGAGCGAAGGGCCCAGGATCAGGCCGGGGTTGACGGAGACCATCCGCCAGCGGTCCTGGGCGGCCTCCGCGTCCCAGGCGGCGCGTTCGGCGACCGTCTTGGCGTAGTGGTAGGGGTTGTTCTCCACCGTGCTGGAGGTGTTGACGTACTTCTCCGAGAGCACCTGGTCGTCCATGTCCCGGACATCGGCGTAGTCGCCGAAGATCGCGCCCACGGTGGACGTGAACACCAGGCGTTCCACGGTCGGGGTCCGCCCGATGCTCGCCAGCACGTTGCGGGTGCCGACGAGCGCCGGGTCGACCATGTCCTTCTGGCCGTCCTTGATCTTCTCCGGCATGAAGAACGGGGAGGCGACATGGAACACCACCCGGCACTCGGCCATCGCCTCGTCGAAGGACCCCTCTTGGAGCAGGTCGGCCTCGAACAGCGCGAGCCGGTCCGGGAATTCCTCCTGCATCTCCCGCAACGGCCGTACTTTGTCGGTGTTCGCGGTACTGCGCACGGTCGTGTTCACCCGGTAGCCGCGCTCCAGCAGCCGCCGCACCAGATGACACCCGACGAACCCGCTGCCGCCGGTGACCAGCACGCTGCCCGACTCCGCACCCATTGCCGTCGCTCCTCACCCCGGGGGATGACATTGAAGCACCGGCGGATCTTCGACGGCCGGGGCTCGTACGACCTTCCGGCTCAGACGGTGAAGCCTGGGATCGGCGCGGCGTTCGGGCCGCACGCCGCTGGAGGATGCGAGGAGAGCGCTGGACCCAGTGTCGGCCGCGTCCGCGATCGGTCCCAGGGGCGGGAGAAGACAAGGCGCCCGGGTTCGCCGGACGCCTTGTCTCATGGGGGCTGTGGGGGATCTGTCACCAACGCGGGAGCCGCAGTTCGTAGTCGGGCTGGAACCGTTGCATGTAGCCCGTGTCGTCACGGCTGCGTACGCCCGAGTCGACGTACAGCCGGTGCAGCCGCTCCAGCGCGTCGTGGTCGAGTTCCACGCCGAGACCGGGCCCGGTCGGGACCTTCACCTCGCCGTCCCGGATCTCCAGGACGCCCGGACGGATCACGTCGTCGGCGAAGTTCCACGGGTAGTGCGTGTCGCAGGAGTGGTCGAGGTTCGGGATGGCCGCCGCCACATGGGTCATCGCGGCGAGGCTGATGCCCAGGTGCGAGTTGGAGTGCATCGACAGGGCGATCCCGAACGCCTCGCAGACGGCGGCCAGTTCACGGGTGCGGCGCAGTCCGCCCCAGTAGTGATGGTCCGTCAGCAGCACCTGGATCGCGTTCTGTTCGATCGCCGGCTTGAGGTGCTCCCAGGCGATCACGCACATGTTGGTGCCCAGCGGCATCGGCGCGTCCTTTGCCACCTCCGCCATGCCCTCGATGCCCTTGGTCGGGTCCTCCAAGTACTCAAGGACACCGTCGAGTTCACGGGCGACGTACTTCGACGTCTCCACCGTCCACGCGGTGTTGGGGTCCAGGCGCAGCGGCTGTCCGGGGAAGGCCTCCGCGAGCGCCCTGATCGCGGCGATCTCCTCGTCGGGCGGGAAGACACCGCCCTTCAGCTTGAACGACCTGAACCCGTACCGCTTCTGCATCAGCCGGGCCTGCTCCACGATGCCGGCCGGGTCCAGGGCCGCGCCCCAGTCGTCCCCCACGGCTGCGCGGCCGTCGAGGGCCGGATGCTCGGCCCACTTGTAGAAGAGGTACGCGGCGAACGGCACCGAGTCCCGGACCGTCCCGCCGAGCAGGTCGCTGACCGGGCGGTCGAGCAGCTTGCCCTGCGCGTCCAGGCAGGCCACCTCCACCGCCGAGGTGGTCCAGCCGCGCTCGTGCGAGGACGGCACCGTCGGCAGCAGGGCGGCGTCGATCGCGGCGCCGAGGGCCGTCGTGTCGAAGACGTCCATGCCCACGACGACCTTCGCCGCCGCCCCAAGTCGCTCCAGGCGGGCGACCCCGCCGGGGGACTCGCCGAGGCCCACCGTGCCGTCCTCCAGGACGAGTTGGAGGATGATCCGCAGGGCGAGGGGCTCGTGCACGCCGTTGGAGTTGAGCAGCGGCGGGTCACGGAAGGCGATCGGGGTGACGATCAGCTCTTTGATGCGCGTCGGCTCGGTCATACGCCGACCACCTCCAGCCCGTGGTCGATCAGCTTCGACAACTGCGCCACATGCTCCGGCGTCGGATCGACGAGCGGCGCCCGTACGCCACCCACGTCCAGGCCACGCAGGGCGACTCCCGACTTGACCAACGCCACGGCATACCCCGGTACTTCGTCGCGCAGGCGCACGAGGGGGCCGTAGAACTCGTCGAGGAGCGTGTCCACGAGCCGTCGGTCGCCCGCGGCGAGTGCCCCGTGGAAGGCGAGGGCGATCTCGGGCGCGAAGGCGAAGACGGCGGAGGAGTAGAGGGAGACGCCGATGCCCTGGTAGGCGGGCGCGGTCATCTCGGCGGTGGGCAGGCCGTTGAAGAACTGGAAGTCCTCCGTGCCCGGCACGGCCCGCACCGCGCGCACGATGCGGTGCATCCGCTCGATGTCGCCGAGGCCGTCCTTGAGGCCGACGACCTTGGGCAGGGCGGCGATCTCGGCGGCCGTCTCCGCGGTGAGACGGGCGGTGCCGCGCTGGTAGAAGATCACGGGCAGGTCGCTCGCGGCGGTGACCTCCTCGACGTAGCGCACCAGGCCCTGCTGCGGGGCCGTCACCAGGTACGGCGGGAGCAGCAGGATGCCGTCGGCGCCCGCGCGGGCCACCCGGACCGCGTGGTCGCGGGCGACCGGGGTGGGGCCGCCCGCGGCGGCCAGGACGGGCACCCGGCCCGCGGTCGTCTCGACCGCGACCCGGGTCGCCCGCTCCAGCTCGTCGGGCGTCAGTGCGTGGAACTCACCGGTGCCGCAGGCGACGAACACGCCGCCCGCACCGGCCGCCACACCGCTGTCGATGTGCTGGGCGAGTCGTTCCTCGTCCAGTGAGCCGTCCGGGGCGAACGGCGTCACCGGGAAGAACAGGACTCCTTGGAACTTCATGTATCCCTCGTAACTACGGTGTCAGCCCTTGGTGGCACCGGCGGCGATGCCGGTGACCAGCGAGCGCTGGAGGAGCAGGTAGACGATCAGGCTGGGGATCAGGGCGATGACCGCACCGGCCAGGACCACCCCGGAGCCGACCTCGGGGTCGGTGCGCAGGATGGACAGGGCGACGGTGACCGTGTAGTCGGTGGGGTCCTTGGCGGCGATCAGGGGCAGCAGGTACTGGTCCCAGATCATGATGAAGCCGAGCACACCGGCGACGCCCAGCGCGGGCTTGCACAGCGGCAGGATGATCTGCCAGAGCATCCTGAGCTCGCCGACGCCGTCGAGGCGGGCCGCCTCCTCGATCTCGGCGGGGATGTCCCGCATGAACTCGGTGAGCATCATGACCGAGAAGCCCCAGGCGCCCAGCGGCAGGATGACGCCCCAGACCGTGCCCTTGAGGTCCAGGTGGACCACCGGTACGTCACCGAGGACCAGGGACAGCGGGATCGCGATGACCTCCTCGGGCAGCATCAGCGTCATCATGAACAGCATCATGATCAGCGCCTGTCCGCGGAACCGGTGCCGGGCCAGCGCGTACGCGGCGAGCGTGCACACCACGAGCTGGAGCAGCAGGCCGCCGCCCGCGATGACCAGGGAGTTGCCGAGGTAGTCCCAGATCCCGCGCTCGCCCGCCACCGTGAAGTTCGACAGCGTGCTGTCGTGCGGCAGGAAGGAGAGCGAGGAGCCGCTGGGGTTGGTGGTGAAGGCGCCGGAGAAGATCGTCAGGAACGGCGCCGCGAAGACCGCGAGGGCGATCACACAGAGCAGGATCCTCAGGCCCCAGGCGAGACCGGGCCTGTCGTTCCAGCCGAGGGCGGTGTCGAAGCGGGCCGGGGTGGCCCGCTGTGCCTTGCCGCTCCGTCCGGCCGGGGTGTCAGGGGCCGCCGGCCGGACGGGGTCGATGACGGGGGCGCTCATCGCGCTTCTCCCCTCTTGCGCAGGTGATTGACCATGACGGTGAGCAGGAGCGTCACGCACAGCAGCACGACCGAGGCCGCCGAGGCGCCGCCGATGTCGTTGCGGGTGAAGCCCAGGGTGTAGGCGCGGGTCATCCAGACGTCGGTCGACCCGGCGGGGCCGCCGCCGGTGAGGACGTAGACCTCGGTGAAGACGCGCAGACCGCGGATGGTGGCGAGCGTGAGGACGATCATCAGCGCCGGGCGGATCGCGGGGAGCGTGACGTACCGCAGCCGCTGCCACAGCGACACACCGTCCATCGCCGCCGCCTCGTACAGCGAGCGGTCGACGCCGGCGAGACCGGCCAGGAAGATCACCATGTTGTACGGCGCCCAGATCCAGATGCCCATCACCATCGTCGAGTAGAGCGCGATGTTCGGGTTGTCGAGGAACTGGACGGGACCGAACCCGAACAGGTGCAGCCCGCTGTTGAGGAGGCCGTCCGAGGTCGGGTAGTACATCAGCCGCCACAGCTCACCGACGACCGCGGTCGCGGTGACCGCGGGCAGGAAGACCGCCGTACGCAGGATCTTCAGCGAGCGCGCCTGGCCCTCGAGCAGCAGGGCGAGGGCGAAGCCGAGCAGGATCGCGCCGACCGACTGGCCGATGCCGAGGATCAGGGTGTGCCCGATGGCGTCCTGGAAGCGGTGGTCGGTCAGGACCCGGGTGTAGTTGTCGAGGCCGATCCACTTGTCGCCGAGGAAGGGCCGCACGTCGAAGAAGCTGAGCCAGATGCCCTTGGCCATCGGCCAGAACTTGAAGACGAGCGCGAGCAGCAGACCCGGGGCCAGGAAGAGCCAGGGGACGACGGCCCTCTTGTCGAAGGCCCTCTTGCCGGCTGCCTTCTCGTCGAGGCCTCTGCGCGTCGCGGGGGCGGGTATGGTCGCGGTCATTTCAGCAGGTCCTGGTCCTTGAGGTCACCGGCGAGCGTGTCGTTCAGCTCCTTGAGCTGGGAGCGGACGTCACCGCCGCAGTACGTGAAGATCGAGTTCAGCGCGTCGGCGGTGTCCTGCTTGATCGGCGCGAAGTCCGGCGCGTTCGGGAACTGCTGGGAGGCGTCCTCGTAGGCCTTCTGTACGACACTCCAGCGCGCGTCGTTGCGCACCTTCGCCGCGTCCAGCGTGGAGTTCGTGGGGATCCGTACGACGGGCTGGTGGCCGTCGACGCTGGTCATGGCGATCTTCTGGCCCTCCGGCGAGACCAGGAAGGAGGCCAGGGCCAGCTCCTGCTTGTCCTTGCCGGTCTTGGCGCCGAGGTAGACGTTCTCGCCGTCGGCCAGCACATCGCCGCCGGCCGGGCCCGCCGGGGCTGGGACGACCTCGTACGTGGCCTTGCCGGGCGTGGCGTCGAAGGTGGTGATGTTGTACGGGCCGGTCATGTACATCCCGGCGTTGCCGTCCTGGAAGTTGGTAGCCGTGGACGTGATCGCGGTGATCGCGCCGGGCTGGAGGACGCCCTTCTTGCCGCAGAAGAGGTTCTTCTTCATCCAGGTCACGGTGTTCACCGCGGCGGCGGAGTCCATCGCCGGGGTGTACTTGCCGTCACCCGCCGACTTGATGATCTGCGCGCCGCCCTGCCACAGGAAGCTCGCGCCCCACCAGGCCGCGTAGCCGTTCTGTGCGCTGGCCGGCGCGACGATGCCGTAGGTGTCGGCCTTGCCGTCGCCGTCCGGGTCCCGGGTCGCGAAGGCCTCGGCGACGGAGAGCATCTCCTGCCAGGTCGTCGGCGCCTTGAGGCCGAGCTTCTGCAGCCAGTCCTTGCGGATCATCAGGGTCTGGGCCTGACGGGAGTACGGGACGCCGTAGTGCTTCCCGTCGACGCCCACCGTGGAGGCCCAGGACTTGGCGGTGATCTCGTCGCCGCCCGTGATCGAGGCCGGATCGATCGGCTTGAGCAGCCCCTGGCTCTGGTAACTGCCCATCAGCGCCGTGTCGTTGATCATGACGTCCGGCAGGTCCTTGGTGGACGCCCGGCTCTGGAGCTGCTGGTCGAAGTTGATGACCGGCTGGTAGTCGATCTTGATGCCGGTCTTCTTGGTGAAGGCGGCGAAGACCCGGTCGTAGGTGGCGGCCGAGTCCGGATTGCTCCGGGTCCAGACCTCCAGCGTGTTCGGATCGCTGCTGCCGGCGCTGTCGGAGCCGGAGCCACAGGCGGCCGTTCCGAACATCAATCCCGCGACGGTGGCCGCCGCGGCCAGGCGGCGTCGTCGTCGGCGATCGCCCATGGACACTCTCCGTTCATATCCGTGAACCCGCTTCACGAATCTAAATGATCGGCCAAGCTACGGATCGTTTCGGCCGTATGTCAATACATGGCCGGGAGATTTCATCGAGCCTGTGCAGGCGAGCTGACAACGTTGTTGCGCCCAAGCGGAGGGTGGGCCACCGTGGCTGCCCATGAGTACGAAGGTCTACGACGACGAGGGCGCCGCGGCCGCGGCGGAGCGGTTCACCGGGCGCCGGGCCACCGCGGAGCGCCCGCTGTCCACGGCTCTCGCCGAGGTCACCCTGGACGACGGCAGAACCGTGATGGTCAAGCGCGGGGACGCCCCGGACGAGCTGCGCGCCGAGGCGGCGGGCCTGCGCTGGCTGGCGGAGAGCGGCGCGGTACAGGTGCCGTCCGTCCACGGCCACGACTCCCGCCGGCTGGTCACCGACCTCGTCCCGCGCGGCCGACCGCACCCGGACGCGGCGCTGGACCTGGGCCGGGCGCTGGCCGCGCTGCACGGCTCCGGCGCGCCCGCGTTCGGCGCCGCGCCGCCCGGAGGGCCCACCGAGGCCTACATCGGCCGCGCGCCCATGCGGAACGTGGCGGGCGCGAGCTGGCCCGAGTGGTACGCCGAGCACCGGGTGCTGCCGTATCTGCGGCGGGCGGTGGACGACGGCACGCTCTCGGCGGCCGAGGCCCCGGTGATCGAGCGGGTCTGCGAGCGGCTCCCCGACCTCGCCGGTCCCGCCGAACCGCCCGCGCGGCTGCACGGCGACCTGTGGAACGGCAACGTGCTGTGGGGCGCCGACGGCCATGCCTGGCTGATCGACCCGGCCGCGCACGGCGGCCATCGCGAGACCGACCTCGCGATGCTCCACCTCTTCGGCTGTCCGCACCTGGACGAGGTCCTGCGCGGCTACGAGCAGGTGGCACCGCTCTCCGACGGTTGGCGGGACCGGGTGGGGCTGCACCAGCTCTTCCCGCTGCTGGTGCACGCGGTCCTGTTCGGGCTGGGGTACGCGGAGCAGGCGCTGAACACGGCGAAGGCGGCCCTGGAGCGGTGAGATGCCGTTCCGGAGCCGCCTGGCCACGTGACGACGTGGGCGAGGAGAGCGAGAGAACTGGAGCTTTGGAGGCCCGGTTGTCAGCCGGTGAGAAGGAAGCCCTCTCATGGCCTCGCCGCACGTGTCACGTCAAGGGCGAGGAGAGCGGAAGGACTGGAGATCCAAGCCCCATGGGGGCTCATCGAGTTGAGAAGGAAGCCCTTCCATGGCCTCGCCGGGTGTAACGCTAACAGTCACTCCGGGATCAAGTCGCGCAGATTTTCCGGGGTGATGACCACCGAGTCCGGGTGCAGCCCCTCGGGACGCTCCAGACCGACGTAGGTCACCGGCCCCTCCGGCACCGCCTCGGCGTCCCACGGCGTCACCACGGTCCCGCGCGCCGCCATCAGCTCGGTCACGTACCTGACCGTGAGCTGCTCCCGCTCGACGATGCCGCGCAGTAGCGTCGCCACCGAGACCTGGTTGTTCTCGACCTGGTTCTGCGCCGGGAACCCCTTCAGGTACAGATGCAGCCACCGCGCGGACCAACTCCCGTCCTCCGCACGGCAGAAGACCAGCGGCAGCGCCACCCGGCCCGGCCCGCGCAGCTCCGACTTCATCCGAACGGTCCGCGCCTCGAAGGGCCGCCCCTTCTGCTCGCCCTCGCGCAGCATGAACCCGAAGAACGACTCCTCGGCCTCCTCGAACCCCTCCCCGGAGTAGATGTTGACCTGCGGGACGATGTACGTCCCGCGCACGGACCCGAGCCGCAGGTTGATGAACTCCGAGGCCCCGTCCGGGGCGTTGGTGATGTCACCGGAGTGCTCGCCCTCCATCTCACGGAGGTTGGTGTACGACAGCCAGGACACCGTCTCGTAGTTCTCGTCGAGGAGCACCGCCGACAGGTCGTAGTCGGTGGTCCGCTGCGCCTGCTTCCAGTACACGAAGAACCGCAGCAACTCCCCCTCAACTGGCGACCGGGACCCGCGCGGCAGCACACCGAGCCCGGCCGTCGTCGCCCGCCCGCTCAGCGGCAGGGCCACGTCCAGCACGTCCGGGCCGACCAACAGCCGTTCCGTGACCGGGAGTCGACGAGCGATCGCCGCGTCCAGCACGGAGATCAGCCGCTCACGCTCCGCCTCCGGTACGGCCGGACGCGTGTCGTCGGCGACATGGGCGCGGCCCAGCCGGTTGACGAACACCCGCCGCCGGCCCGCCTCTTCGGCCCGGTTGTGCAGATGCTCGCGGACCGACAGCGCGACCCGCCCGGAGACCTCCGGCGCGACCTGCTCCACGGCGGTCACGACCACGTCCCGCTCCTCCTGCGAGACGGCGTCGCGCAGCAGCCGGTCCAGCGCCCGGAACAGTTTGCCCGGCGCCGACTTGAGCAGCGCGACGGCCCCGACGAGATCGCCCGCGCCGAGGAGGTCCTCGACCCGGCCCTCGAAGGTGGTCGCCTTCATCTCGCCCCGCGCGACCGCGAACACCTCGACGGCGTACGGCCACTGCGGGAACTCGTGCGGATGCAGCCGCTCCCCGAGCCGCTTGAACGCCTCGCGGTCGAGCCGTACGTCGGCGAGCTTGGCGGGGTTCGCCGCGATCACCGAGTCCAGCCCCGCGAGCAGCGCACGGCGGACCGGACGCGAGAGGGACCGGAACCGGGTGGGCTCCTGGAGTGTCACGTCTCCGTCGGAGAGCGCGCAGGCCAGCCGGAGCACATCCGTGACGGTGTCCAGCAGCGGAGTCGCTCCGGCGGTGAGCCGGGCCGCGTTGACGACCGCACGGTTCTCCCGGACGGGGATCACCTCGGGCTGGGGGCCGTCCACGCAGTGTTCGGCGAGGGCCATGAGATCGGTGAGGTGACCGGTGCTCAAAGGAGTGGCGCTGGTGGCCAACGCCAGGTAGAGCGCGGTGAGTTCGGTGTCCAGCTCGTCGCCGACATGGAGCACCGTCAGCCGGTCGCTCGCGGCGGCCGTCAGCTCCTCGTGCGCGGCGAGCATCTCGTCGTACGTGTGCCGGTAGGTGCCGTAGGACGGGAGCGTCAGCAGGTTGACCACGCCGTTGCGCAGCTGGGCGAGGACGCCCGGGCGGGCCTTGTCGTCCTCCAGGGCCTCGCGCACGCAGCGCGTCCAGAACTCGAAGGTGTCCGGGACGTTGTGCGGGAAGTCCTTGAAGTAGACGTTGTGCCCCACATGGTCGCCGACCATCTCGCGGACGGTGGCGAGCGTGCCGACCGCGGTGTCGACGACCGTTTCCTCGGAGAGCCCCGACAGGCACGACAGCGCGTCAGCGGACAGCTTGAAGCCGACGGACATCAGCGCGGCGTCGAACTGCCGCGCCGCGACGTCACCCTTGCCGACGGGGCCCGCGGGCGCGGGCAGCCGAAGGGCATGCCGAATGACCAGGGATTCCAGACGGTGGACCATGCCGGAAATGGTCGCAGAGGTGTTCGATCCGGCGCACCGGAGTTTTCAGGTGCCGGTCAGGACTCCTGCGCCTGCTTCTTCTCCTTGATGCGGGCGTTCTCCTTGCGGACCTCCGCCTGCGTCGCGCGCTCCTTCTCCAGCCACTCGGGGCCTTCCTCGCGCAGCGCGTCGATCTGCTCGGTGGTGAGCGCCTCGGTGACCCCGCCGCGCGCCAGACCCGCGATCGACACACCGAGGCGCGCCGCCACGACCGGGCGGGGGTGCGGGCCGTTGCGTCGCAGCTCCTGCAGCCACTCGGGCGGGTTCGCCTGGAGTTCGTTCAGGTCGGCGCGCGAGACGACGCCCTCCTGGAACTCGGCGGGGGTGGCGGGCAGGTACACACCCAGCTTCTTCGCCGCGGTCGCGGGCTTCATCGTCTGGGCGCTCTGGTGCGACTTCATGGTGTCCAGACTATCCGCCGCGGACGAGACCTCCGACCACAGTGGGTAACCTTGCCGCGTGACAGACTCGCCGGAATCCCCCTCCTTCCGCCTCGCCTACGTCCCCGGGGTGACGCCCGCGAAGTGGGTGCGGATCTGGACCGAGCGGTTCCCGGACATCCCCCTGGAGCTGCTCCAGGTGACCTCCGCCGAGGCCTCCGACGTCTTGCGGGACGGGGGCGCGGACGCCGGATTCGTACGACTGCCCGTCGACCGTACGGTCTTCAGCGCGATCCCCCTCTACGCCGAGACGACGGTCGTCGTGGTCCCCAAGGACCATGTGATCACCGCGGCCGAGGAGATCACCCTGGACGACCTCGCCGACGAGGTGGTCTTCCATCCGCTGGACGACGTCTTCGACTGGGAGCGGCCGCCCGGGGAGCCGGCGTTCGAGCGCCCGGCGACCACCGCCGACGCGGTCGAGCTGGTCGCCGCGGGGGTGGGTGTCCTCGTCGTCCCCATGTCCCTGGCCCGCCTCCACCACCGCCGCGACCTCACCTACCGCTCCATCACCGACGCCCCCCAGTCCGACGTCGCCCTCTCCTGGCGCGAGGACGCGACGACGGACCTCGTGGAGGACTTCATCGGCATCGTCCGGGGGCGGACGGTGAACAGCTCCCGGGGGCGGCGGGCGGAGGAACAGCCCGCGAAGAACGCCGAACGGAAGCCGGCGGCGGGTGGGAAGACCGGGGGCCGGAAGCCGGCGGGCCCTGGGAAGAGCGCGGCGCGCGGGGGGACGGGTGGCTCGCGGGGCGGTTCCGGCGGGGCCAAGGGCGGACGTGGCACCTCCGGCACCGCCAAGAACGCCGGCGCCCGCCGGGGAAAGCCACGCCGCAAGTCGTAGCCGCGTCCCCTTTTGCCTCCGGCCTCTTCCGTCTCCCGCCCCTTTTGGCTCCCGCGCTTTTCTGGCTCCCGGTCCCTCAGCCCTGTCGGTCCCCGACCGCCCTGTGCGCCCCGAACACCCCGGCCGACCCGAACACCCGCTCCGCGAAGCGTTCCCCCATCCGGCGGTGTGTCGCCGCGTCCGGGTGGAGTTCGTCCGGCAGGGGCAGCTCGGCCGTGTCCTGCTCGCCGTAGAGTTCGCGGCCGTCCAGGTAGTGGAGGTTCGGGTCCTCCGCGGAGCGCTGCGTGACGATGCGGGAGAGTTCCTCGCGGATGACCTGGAGCGTCAGCTTGCCGGTGGCGCGTTCCGCCGGGTCGCCCAGCGTGCGGAACCGCAGCCGCCCCTCGCTCATCTCGCTGAAGTCGGGGAAGCAGGGACCCGGCGTCTCCTCGTGCATGGGGCACAGGATGGGGGAGACGACGAGGAGTGGCACGTCGGGGTGGCCCTCGCGGACCGTGTCGAGGAAGCCGTGCACCGCGGGACCGAACGCCCGCAGCCGCATCACGTCGTGGTTCACCACGTTGATGCCCAGCTTGAGGCTGATCACGTCCGCCGGGGCGTCCCGCAGGGCCCGCGCGGTGAACGGGTCGAGCAGCGCGCTGCCCGCCAGCCCCAGGTTGACCAGCTCCACACCCCCGAGCCGTGCCGCGAACGCGGGCCAGATCGTCGTGGGCCCGGCCGCGTCGGAGCCGTGGCTGATCGAGCTGCCGTGGTGCAGCCACACCCGCCGCCCGTGCTCCCGCGCGGGCTCCACGGGCGCGTCCGTGCGCAGGGCGATCAGCTCGGTCGTCTCGTTGTGCGGCAGCCATATCTCGACGTCCTTGACGTCGGAGGACAGCCCGTCGAAGCGGACCGTGCCCGGCTCGCCGGAGCGCTGATCGGCGGTCCCCGCGGTCATGTCGACGGTGATGACGTTGCCGTTCCGGACACTCCCCGAACCCGCCGGACGGCCGTCGACGACCAGCTCGTACACCCCGTGCGGCCGCGGCGGCGCACCGACGTAGGCCCGCTTGGTCGGCAGGGTCTCCAGCTCCACGACGGTGGCCCGGGACCGGAAGGCCAGCCGTACGCCGGAGGGCTGGGACTCCGCCATGGCCAGCTGCGGGTCGTTGTTCTGGGCGCGCGCCCGCGCGGGCAGGCGGTGCGGCAGCACACCGCGCTCGGTGTGCTCGACGTCGAGCGCGCCGCGCAGGAGGTCGGCGGTGACGGGGGTGGTGATCACGTCGGGCATGTCCTCAACCTGTCGGTCTAGCGGGTGGGCCAGTTGCGCAGCAGCGCGTCGAGGGCGTCCAGGATCCGGGTCCAGGACTCCTCGGGGTCGGGGGAGCTGTGGCTGAACCCGCCTGCCCCCTCCAGGCTCGCGTAGCCGTGGAAGGTGCTGCCGAGCAGCCGTACGGCATGGGTCTGGTCGGCGTCCGAGAGGTCGTAGCCGCGCAGGATCGCCCGCATCATGTGCGCGTGCCGCACGCCCGCGCTCGCGGCCGCGGTCTCGGGGTCGAGGCGCAGCCGGGCGGCCTCGGCGCGGCCTGGGTACGCGTGGGCGTAGTCGCGGTAGACGTCGGCGAAGGCGACGAGCGCGTCCTTGCCGGACCGTCCCGCGACCGCGTCGGCGGACAGATCGGCCAGTTCCTCCAGGGCGAACAGGGCGATACGGGTCTTGAGGTCCTGGGAGTTCTTCACGTGCGAGTAGAGACTCGCGACCTTGACGTCGAACCGTCTGGCCAGCTCGGACACGGTCACGTGCGCGAAGCCGACCTCGTCGGCCAGCTCCGCACCGGCCCGGACCAGGCGTTCCGTCGTCAGCCCCACACGTGCCATAACCACCCTCTCCTCTTCCAGAAGCGATTATGCATTTGCCTAAAGATTTTAGGCAACCTAGCGTGAGGTTATGGAACCGCTGACCGAGCAAGAGATCCGTGCCGCCTTCGTGAACTGCACCAAGGGCGAGGCCAAGCGCCTGTCCGTGCCCCGCGACCTGGCCGAGCGGCCCTGGGAGGACCTGGACTACTTCGGCTGGCGCGACCCCCAGGCGCCGGACCGCGCCTACCTCGTCACCGTGCTGGACGGCCGTCCGAGCGCGGTCCAGCTGCGGGCCGGCTCGCGCGGCTTCTCGCAGACGCGCAAGAGCATGTGCTCCCTGTGTCTGACCATCCACTCCGGCGGGGTGTCCCTGATGGTCGCCCCGAAGGCGGGCAAGGCGGGGCAGCAGGGCAACTCGGTCGGCGCCTACATATGCGACGACCTCGCGTGCTCGCTGTATGTGCGGGGCAAGAAGGACGCGGGCGCGGGGGCGCGCCTGCACGAGACGCTCACCCTGGAGGAGAAGATCCGGCGGACGGTCGACCACCTTGCCGCCTTCGTCGCCAAGGTGGTGGGGCCGTAACGCGCGCGCGTCCTGCGGGAGTTGTGCGGTGGTTCAGGAGACGTACGTCGCCTGCTGTGCCGTGCTCACCACCGTCTCCCCGTCCGTCTGCCCCAGCAGACCCGCCGCCACCCAGGCGTCCACCGTCGAGCGCACCCGTGCGACGAGCGCGCTCTTCGAGGCGAAGGGGGTGCCGGCCCAGATCTCGTCGAGCAGTGAAGTGCCGTCGGGCTTGGCGGGGTTGGCGAGCCCGGAGTCGAGCGTGCCGAAGACGACCTTGGGCTCCGTACGCCGGAAGTACGCGTGGGCCGGGTCCTCGGTGCCCTCCATGAAGGGCGCGAACTCGGTGCCGTTCAGGGTGTAGTGGAGCGGGGTGCCGCTCACGGGGGTGAGGGTTGGCAGCAGGTCGCCGGAGAGGGCGGCGTTGGCGTACAGCCCGAACTGGAGGTAGCTGGTCGACGAGTTGCGGGCGACCAGGTTGACCGGGCCGTAGAAGAGGGTCTGCAGGGTCGGGTCGTCCAGGGCCTTCTCGACGCGGAGCCGGAAGGGGACGGAGATGCGGACGACGTCGCCCGGCTGCCAGGTCCGGGAGATGCTGAAGTAGCTTCCGGGCGACGGAGTCCCGTTCACCGCACCGCCGTTGACGGTCACGTGGAAGCCTGCGGTGGCCCAGGACGGGACGCGCAGCTTCAAGGCGAAGGACGCGGTGCCCCCGCGGAAGGTGAGCGTGGTGCCCTGTTCGCGCGGGTACTGCGTGGTCTGCGTGACGGTGACGCCCTTCTCCGCCCAGGTCAGGGTCGAGGGGCTGTAGAGGTTGACGTACAGCGAACTGCCGTCGGTCGCCTTGAAGTAGACCGAGTCCTGGTACTTGGTGGCGCTCTCCATGCCGGTGCCCTCACAGCAGGTGGTGCCCTGCTTGGGCGTGTAGTCCCGGACGCGCCCGGGCGTCAGGCCGATGAAGTAGGTGACGAGCGGCTTCTCCGCGTCGGCCGAGTCCCGCTTGGAGCCGAGCACTTGGTTGTAAAGGGCCCGCTCGTAGTAGTCCATGTACTTGGGGGACTGCTCGTGGAAGAACAAAGTCCGGCTGAGCTTCAGCAGGTTGTACGCACAGCACGTCTCGGCGGTGGTGTCGCCGATCGTGCCCGCGATCACCCCGGACGCCTTCCAGAACTCGGCGGTGCTGGTGCCGCCGATGCCGTACATCCGGCCCGGTACGACCATGCCCCAGAAGTTCTTCGCCGCCGCGAGGTAACGCGCCTCGCCCGTCGCGTCGTACAGCCGCAGCAGGCCCGTGAAGATCGGGATGTGCTGGTTGGCGTGCAGGTCGCTGAGGATGTCGGTGTTCGCGGCGCACGCGTCGATCAGCGAGTCGAGGTCGAACAGCCGGGCCAGGGCGAGGTGTTCGGCCTTGCCGGTGTACGCGTGCAGATCGACGATCGCCTCGACGATGCCGCCGAACTCGCCGCTGGAGAATAGCCCCCACATGCGCTGGAGCGTCGCCTCCGGCAGCACCGAGAGGCGGGAGCGCATCCAGTCGCCCATGCCGGACGCGAGGTCGAGGGCGCGGGCGTCGTCGGTGGCCGCGTACGCGTCCAGCAGGCCGCGCAGGATCTTGTGTGCGGTGTAGTAGGGCGCCCAGACCTTGGTGTAGTCGCTGGCGGTCATCGACTCCAGCGCGATGAACTGCGTCTCCGGGTAGGCCGCGAGGAACCCCGGGTGGCTCGGGCCGCCCCAGGTCCGGCGCAGGGTCGCGGTCAAGCCGCGCCCCGAGGCGTCCGAGAAGGTGCCGCCCGTCGTGGCCTGGAACCAGTACGAGGCGAGGTCGCCGAGGCCGGACGTGGACAGCTTGGCCTCGATGGTCTGGAGCGAGGTGATCTCGGACTGGCTCAGCGCCCGCGACCACACGTTGAACTCGTCGAAGGCGCCGGCGAACACGGGATCGGCCGGGTAGGTGGAGCGGCCCAGCCAGTTGTTCGCGAGCGTGCCGAGCGCCGCCGGGGTGAGGGTCATCGCGGTGTTCGTCGCCACGGCCGTGCCGTTGACGTAGAGCGTGCCGGTGGAGCCCGAGAGGGTCACCGCGAGGTGGCTCCACTGGTTCAGCGGCAGCGCGGCCGTGCCGTTGAGGCCCTGCTCGCCGCCGGCGCCGCTCGTGGTGATCGCGAACCGGGGCACGCCGCTGCCGTTGCGGGTGGCCAGGTACAGGTACCGGGTGGTGTTGTCGCCGAAGTCGAACACCCGCTGCCAGCTGGCGTAGTGGGTCGGTCTGACCCACACCGACAGCGTGATCGCCGTGGCGCCGCCGAGGACCGCTGCGGGCAGGTCGACGTACTGGTAAGAGCCGCGCACGAGTTCCAGCGCGCCGCCCCACTTCCCGGTCGTGGCGAGCATCTTCGGGTCGGTGCGCAGGGCGGCGCGGGCCTCGGTCAGTGCCGTGATCATCGTCGCGATGCGGTCGGCGAACACCTGCGCGCCGGTGCTCGCGTACGCCTGCGCCAGCAGGGTGAGGAAGTGCCCGGTGTAGTGGCCGCGCAGATTGCCGTTGGCCTCGCCGTCCAGCCCCTCCCAGCCACCCGGGGCGACCGCGCCGCCGGTGGACAGACCGGCGTTGGCGCGGAAGACCTGGAGCAGCCGGTTCACGTCGTAGCCGCGCGCGTGGTCGAGCATCAGTTTCCGCTTTTCGGCGAACACGCCTGTGCCTAGGGCGACTTCGTCGAGGGCGAAGGGCTGGACTGTCCACACGGAGGGTGCCTCCACAGCTGCGGCGGCGGTGGCCTGGAGAAGGGAGCGTCTGGAGAGGGGCGGTGCCATGGGTGCTCCTCTGCGGGAATCTGCGGGTTCGTGGCGTTCGTAATGTCGAACGCCGTCCGTGGTGTCGACCAGACGATAGAGAGGGGGTGGGAGTGGGTCAACGGGGCGGGAGCAGTGAGTCCCGGTCGTCGTCGGGCGGTGGCTCTGGCCGTCCTGGCGGCGCCTCCCCGTTCAACTCCCGCCGTACTTGCCGCCAGGCGCGGATCACCGGCGGCAACCTCCCCAGGACGTCGCCGAGTTGGGCGAGCAGCAGCGTGACGCAGCCGAACACCGCGAGGATCGTCAGGGTGATGTCGTCCCACCTCATCGCGCGGCCTCCGCGGTGAACAGGCCGTGTCCGCACATCCAGTCGAGGGCGAGTGCGCCGAGCCGGTCGGGGGCTTCGAGCAACGTCCGCTCCACGTCGGTGAGTTCGGTGAGTTCGGCGAACTCCGCGGGGGCGTCCGAACGGTCCAGCGCCGCAAGGCGCTTCATCGCCGTGGCCACGGCGTCCGGCCACCCCGGCATCCCGAAGTACGTCGGTGCGGTGACCGCCGCCGTGAGCGCCCTGTGCAGGAGACCGGCCCGCCAGCCGTGTTCGCGCATGACCTGGGCCGTATGGCGGACGAAGTCGTCGACGTGCTCGACGAACTCCTCCGTGGGCAGCGCGGCGCTTCGCAGACTGAACCGCGACCCACCGGCCCACCGCAGATCGACGTCCGCGGCGACGGCCCGGAACGCGAGCAGCGCGTCGGGACCGTCCTCCCGGGCGGCGACCAGCGCCTCCCGCGCTCTGCGGTACAGGTCGACACTCTGCGCGAAGACTTCACCCGCGCTCGGCCCGCGCCGACCTTCGCTCGAACCCCGCTCGGCCTCACGCATCGCCTCCGCCGGCTCTCGCTCGGCCGCTCCCGTCGCTTCCTCCAGCCCTTCCCGCCACGCCTCGGCCACCAGCCCGACCGCCGCGGCGCTCACCAGCGCCTCCGTGTCCTCCGGGTCGACGCCGGCACGGCCCAGCGCGGCGGCGAGGTGATCGCTGATGTCGGGGGTGGGCCGCTCCGGTGCCCTGACCGGGGCCGGTACGGGACCCGGAGCGGTGCGCGTCACGACGACCCCGTGCCGCTCCAACTCCTCGAAGACCTCGTCGGGCCCGCAGTCGATGTGGACGGTGTCGTGCCGTCCGTCGCACTCCTCGGAGCACCCGTACTCCTCGCACTCCTCCGGGTCGGGCGGCGAGGCTCGGCCGAGCCGGGTGGGCGGCTGGGAGTTGGCCATG
>NZ_JBEYVC010000207.1:0-18635 GCF_040643855.1 Streptomyces sp. NPDC047072
GCTACTTCCAGGCCGAGGTCGGCTCCGACGACGAGCATCAGCCCGAGGGCATCGAGGGCCAGGTGCCCTACCGCGGCCCGCTCTCCAGCGTCCTGCACCAGCTCG
Organism: Streptomyces sp. NPDC047072; assembly: GCF_040643855.1. Classification (NCBI taxonomy): domain Bacteria; kingdom Bacillati; phylum Actinomycetota; class Actinomycetes; order Kitasatosporales; family Streptomycetaceae; genus Streptomyces; species Streptomyces sp. NPDC047072. The sequence continues at coordinate 106 of NZ_JBEYVC010000207.1, forward strand.
TCGGCGGCCTGCGCCAGACCATGGGCTACGTGGGCGCGGCCACCATCGACGAGATGGAGTCCAAGGGCCGCTTCGTGCGGATCACCTCGGCGGGGCTCAAGGAGTCGCACCCGCACGACATCCAGATGACGGTCGAGGCGCCGAACTACAGCCGTAAGTGAGCCTTTGCTGAAGCCACGCGCGCGTGAGGGCGGCCCCGGGAGCATCCGGGGCCGCCCTTGTCGTACCCGTCGGGGATACTGGAAGGCGCTGCAACGCATCAGGGAAAGGCCACACACGTGACTGAGATCGAGATCGGGCGCGGCAAGCGCGGCCGCCGGGCGTACGCCTTCGACGACATCGCCGTCGTCCCCAGCCGTCGTACGCGCGACCCGAAGGAGGTCTCGATCGCCTGGCAGATCGACGCCTACCGCTTCGAGCTGCCCTTCCTGGCCGCCCCCATGGACTCGGTCGTCTCCCCGGCCACCGCGATCCGCATCGGCGAGCTCGGCGGCCTCGGCGTGCTGAACCTCGAAGGCCTGTGGACGCGGCACGAGGACCCGCAGCCGCTGCTCGACGAGATCGTCGGCCTCGACTCCGAGACGGCCACTCGCCGCCTCCAGGAGATCTACTCCGCCCCCATCAAGGAGGAGCTGATCGGCGCGCGCATCAAGGAGGTGCGCGACTCCGGCGTGGTCACCGCTGCGGCACTCTCCCCGCAGCGCACGGCGCAGTTCTCCAAGGCCGTCGTGGACGCGGGCGTGGACATCTTCGTCATCCGCGGGACCACGGTCTCGGCGGAGCACGTCTCCGGTTCGCACGAGCCGCTGAACCTGAAGCAGTTCATCTACGAGCTCGATGTCCCGGTGATCGTCGGCGGCTGCGCGACCTACACCGCGGCCCTGCACCTGATGCGCACCGGCGCGGCGGGCGTCCTGGTCGGCTTCGGCGGCGGCGCGGCGCACACGACCCGTAACGTGCTCGGAATCCAGGTGCCCATGGCGACCGCCGTGGCCGATGTCGCCGCGGCCCGCCGTGACTACATGGACGAGTCCGGCGGCCGGTACGTGCACGTCATCGCGGACGGCGGTGTCGGCTGGTCCGGCGACCTCCCCAAGGCGATCGCCTGCGGCGCGGACGCCGTGATGATGGGCTCCCCGCTGGCCCGTGCCACGGACGGGCCCGGTCGCGGCCACCACTGGGGCATGGAGGCCGTCAACGAGGAGCTGCCGCGTGGCAAGAAGGTCGACCTCGGCACGGTCGGCACGATCGAGGAGGTCCTCACGGGCCCGTCGCACATCCCGGACGGCTCGATGAACTTCTTCGGCGCGCTGAAGCGGGCGATGGCGACCACCGGGTACAGCGAGCTGAAGGAGTTCCAGCGCGTCGAGGTGACGGTGGCGGACTCGCAGCACAAGCGGTAGCGGTAGGGCTTACGGCGGCTTGAGGCCGGTCGTCCCGGGTGGGGTGGCCGGCCTTTTGCGTGCCCGAAAGGGCTGGTGGGGGCGCGTTTGGCGGGGTGGGGGCGTGCGGTTGCGTTCGGGGCGAATGTGGGCCGAACGGGCGTAGTGGGGCGGTAGTGTCCTTGATCGGCGACCCGCTGTCTGGGGCGCCCCCTTCCAAGGAGCACGTATCCGGACCCGATTGCCCGGGGCCCGGCCCGGAGCTCCAATGGACCGCCCCACCGGGATAACGGGCGGCGTCATGGAAGGGGGCGTGCCCATGGGCCGTCACCGCAAGCCCACTCGCTGGGATCGGCTCCGTCTTCGGATGGTGCAATGCCGGAGGAGGTGGGTATTGCGGATCTTTGGCTGGTAAGCGGCCGCCCCCACGTCAGCTAGGGGCGGACACTCGTAATCCAGCCAGGAGCCTGCCGCAGTTCCCTCTGCGGTGGGCTCCACCTTGTTGGTGTGATGGCGAGCGGCCGTCCCCAGAGAGCCTAGGGGCGGACACTCCCTGATCCATCCACGAGCCTGCCGCAGTGACCGCTGCGACCGACCCCACCTGTCTCCGTAAGGTACCCGCGCCGCGCCCCCCATGCCACCGCCCCCGGAGCCCGCCGCACCCACGCGCCCCCCTTCACAACCGATGCGCCGCCCCCGTGGGCGTGGCCCCGCGCGTGTCCAGCAGCAGCTGGGCCTTCACCGACAAGCCCTGGAGGTCGTACGTGCGGTGCTGCTGGAGCAGGATCGTCAGGTCCGCGTCGGCCGCCGCCTCGTAGAGGGAGTCCGCGCGCGGGACCGGGCGGTCCAGGACGCTCCAGGACGGGACGTGGGGGTCGTGGTAGCTGACGGAGGCGCCGAGTTCCATCAGGCGTACGGCGACCTCCTGGGCCGGGGTGGCCTGCTGGTCGGCGAGGTCGGGCTTGTAGGTGACGCCGAGCAGGAGGACGCGGGCGGCGCGGGCCGACTTGCCGTGCTCGTTGAGGAGGGCGGCGGCGCGCTGGACGACGTAGCGCGGCATCTGGTCGTTGACCTGACGGGCGAGTTCGACCATGCGCAGGGAGCGGCCGCCGCCGGGGCTGCCGGCGGTCAGGTCGCGGGGGATCGCGTGGCCGCCGACGCCGGGGCCCGGGCGGAACGCCTGGAAGCCGAACGGCTTGGTCTCCGCGCAGCGGATGACGTCCCAGAGGTCGACGCCGAGGTCGTGGCAGAGGACGGCCATCTCGTTGACCAGCGCGATGTTGACGTGCCGGAAGTTGGTCTCCAGGAGCTGGACCGTCTCCGCCTCGCGCGGGCCACGCGCGCGTACCACCTTGTCGGTGAGGCGCGAGTAGAAGGCGGCCGCCGACTCCGTGCACGCGGGCGTGAGGCCGCCGATCACCTTGGGGGTGTTGGCGGGCGTGAAATCGCGGTTGCCGGGGTCCACGCGGGTGGGCGAGTACGCGAGGTGGAAGTCGCGGCCCGCGCGCAGGTGTGAGCCCTCTTCGAGGATCGGGCGCAGGAGTTCCTCCGTGGTGCCGGGGGGCACCGGGGACTCCAGGATGACCGTGGTGTGCGGGCGCAGGTGCGCGGCCAGAGTGCGGGCGGCCGTCTCGACCTGGCTGAGGTCCAGGCCGCCGTCCGGGCCCGCCGGGGTGGGCGCGCAGATGACCGCCGTACGGACGCGGCCGAGTTCGGCGGGGCCGGTGGCCGTCCGGAAGCCCCCCGAGAGCATCCGGCGCAGTTCGGCGGGGCTGAGGGAGCCGGGTTCGGGGCCCGTGCGGTAGCCGACCGTGGGGATGCCCGCGGCGACGGCGGCCTGGGCCAGCGGCAGTCCGTAGGGGCCGAGTCCGATGACGGCGAGATCTGCGGGCATGGCGTGGGCCGTCCTTCCCAGTAGCCGGAGCGGGACAGGTGCGCAAGCCCTGTGGACTGGACGGGCGAGCGCAATGTCAGACTAGGAGTAAATATGACCGAAATACGGGATTGATTCCGTGTGTCTCTCCGCGGAGTTGTGAGGCCACATGGCTTGTGGGGTACGCGAGCGTGAAAGTTATCCACAGGCTGAGGGCGACTGGTGGCCGAAGTCGGGCAAGCCGGTCAGAATTTGGGCACGGGTGGACATGCGTGAGACCGGTGCGGACGACAGCGGGAGGCAGTGGTGAGGACAGCGACCCTGGGACCGGCGCAGCGCGCCGAGTCGCTAGCAGCGATGGCCGAGCGGGAACTGGACGTGCTGGTGGTGGGGGCCGGGGTGGTCGGCGCGGGCACCGCGCTGGACGCGGTGACCCGGGGCCTGTCCGTGGGTCTGGTCGAGGCGCGTGACTGGGCGTCGGGCACCTCCAGCCGCTCCAGCAAGCTGATCCACGGCGGCCTGCGCTATCTGGAGATGCTCGACTTCGCCCTCGTACGCGAGGCGTTGAAGGAGCGCGGGCTGCTCCTGGAGCGGCTCGCCCCGCACCTCGTGAAGCCCGTGGCCTTCCTGTACCCCTTGCAGCACAAGGGCTGGGAGCGGCTGTACGCCGGCTCGGGCGTCGCGCTCTACGACGCGATGTCGATGGCGCGCGGACATGGGCGGGGACTGCCCACGCACCGTCACCTGAGCCACCGTCACGCCCTGCGTGTGGCGCCCGCGTTGCGGAAGGACGCGCTGGTCGGGGCGCTTCAGTACTACGACGCCCAGATGGACGACGCCCGCTTCGTGGCCACCCTCGTGCGCACCGCGGCCGCGTACGGCGCCAAGGCGGCCAACCGCGCGCGGGTGACCGGGTTCCTGCGTGAGGGCGAGCGGGTGGTCGGGGCCCGGGTGCAGGACGTCGAGGCGGGCGGGGAGTACGAGATCCGCGCCAAGCAGGTCGTCAACGCCACCGGGGTGTGGACCGACGACACCCAGGCGATGGTCGGCGAGCGCGGGCAGTTCCACGTCCGCGCCTCCAAGGGCATCCACCTCGTCGTGCCCAAGGACCGCATCAACTCCTCGACCGGGCTGATCCTGCGCACCGAGAAGTCCGTGCTGTTCGTCATCCCCTGGGGCCGGCACTGGATCATCGGGACCACCGACACCGACTGGGACCTCGACAAGGCGCACCCGGCGGCCTCCAGCGCGGACATCGACTACCTCCTTGAGCATGTGAACTCCGTGCTCGCGGTGCCGCTGACGCGCGACGACGTGCAGGGCGTGTACGCGGGCCTCAGGCCCCTGCTCGCCGGGGAGTCCGACGCCACCAGCAAGCTCTCGCGCGAGCACACCGTGGCGCACCCGGTGCCGGGGCTCGTCGTGGTGGCGGGCGGCAAGTACACGACGTACCGGGTGATGGCCAAGGACGCCGTCGACGAAGCGGTGCACGGACTGGACGTGCGGGTCGCCGAGTGCGTCACGGAGGACGTGCCGCTGCTCGGCGCCGAGGGGTACCGGGCGCTGTGGAACGCGCGGGCGCGGATCGCGGCGCGTACCGGGCTCCATGTCGTCCGTGTCGAGCATCTGCTGAATCGGTACGGCGCCCTTGCGGAGGAGGTCCTCGACCTCATCGCCTCCGACGCCACGCTGGGCGAGCCGCTCAAGGCCGCCGACGACTATCTGCGCGCCGAGATCGTGTACGCCGCCTCCCACGAGGGCGCGCGGCATCTGGACGACGTGCTGACCCGCCGCACCCGGATCTCCATCGAGACCTTCGACCGTGGCGTGCGGTCCGCCCGCGAGGCCGCCGAGCTGATGGCGCCGGTGCTGGGCTGGGACAAGGACCAGATCGAGCGCGAGGTCGAGCACTACGAGAAGCGGGTGGAGGCGGAGCGGGAGTCGCAGCGGCAGCCGGACGATCTGACCGCGGACGCGGCGCGGTTGGGGGCGCCGGACATCGTGCCGTTGTAGGCCGGTGGGAGGGGACCGCGCCGCGGCTTCACTCGAACGAGTGTCGTGAACCGGGATCTTCGTTCGGAACCCGGTCGTTCTACGGGGTGCGGGGGCAGAACTCGGCGGCGAGCAGGGCCGGTTCGAGGCCGGGATCTGTGACCGCCGTCGTGTTCACGCGGAAGGTGAGGACCCGCCGACCGCCGACCGTGGCCGCGGTGCGCACGTAGCTTCCGGCGATCCGGCCGTCGTGCCCCCACACCGTCGTGCCGCACGGCAGTTTCACCGGGAACAGCCCCATGCCGTACAGGCCGTGTGCGGTGCGGGTGTCCGTCATCTCGTGCAGCCAGTACGGGGACAGCAACCGCCCGCCGAGCAGCGCCGCGTAGAAGCGGTTCAGGTCGGCGAGCGTGGTCACCAGCTCGCCCGCGGCCCCGGCCACCCGCGGGTCGAGTGCGGTGACATCGGTTCCGTCGGCCGTGTAGGCGCGGCCGTGCGGAGAGGGGAGAGCGGTGCGGGAACCGGGGAAGGAGGTGCCGGTCAGGCCCAGCGGAGCGATGATGCGGCGCGCGGCCTCGGTGACGTACGAGCGGCCGGTGACCTGCTCGACGACCATGCCGAGGACCACGTAGTTGGTGTTCGAGTAGGAGTAGCGGCCCGGGCCGGGTGAGGGGTGGGTGAGTGCGAGGCGGACGGCCTGACGAGGAGAGAGGGGGATCAGGCCCTTGGTGTCCGAGGTGAAGTCGGGCAGACCGCTGGTGTGGGTGAGCAGTTCGCGCAGGGTGAGGGTGCGGCCGTCGTTGCCCTGTGCTCCGCGCAGCAGACCGGGCAGATGCCGCTCCACGGTGTCGGACAGCTTCAGCCGGTGCTCGGCGGCCAGTTGGAGGACGAGGACCGCGATGAAGGTCTTGGTGATGCTGCCGGCACGGAAGTGGTCGGCGGGGGTGATTCCGGGTCCGGCGGAGGCGTAGTGGGTGCGGGTGCCCTCCTGGGCGAGCAGGGCGGCGGCCGGGGCGCCACCCCGAGTGACGAGGAGGGGAAGAACGGTGTCCGCGGGTGCCCGCCACTGCGCCGAGAGGGCCGCCGGCGCGAGGGCGAGCAGCATCAGGCAGACGAGAACGGCCGGCAGGGTCCGAAGCGGCGACAACAGGAATCCTCTCTGGTCGCGGCCCATCATGCAGGGCGGCGGGGGAGGACTCGCGGAGGGAGATGGGAGGAGTTGGGGGAGGCCGGGGCTTGGAGAGTCAGGGGGTTACTCGAGAAGGGCACGACCAGCCTCCACACGGCCGCACCGGACAACACACCTCAAACAGCCGTCCCGGAACACCTGAACGACTTCCGTGCATCCGGCATATGCGTCGAGGTGAGGAGGGGTGTCACCGGGACGCCGGTTGACGGGGGGACCGGCCTGCGCGGCGCAGCCACCCCCTGGGCGCCGGGCACTTGTCGGGTGAGGGACAATGGAGGCTCTGTCAGGGCGGGTTGCATGAGGGGACGCATGTCGGAGGCTGAGCGGGCGGGGGCATCCCGGCAGGGCGAGAGCGAGCGTCTCCTCGCCGGGCGGTACCGGCTGGGAGGAGTTCTCGGCCGCGGCGGCATGGGCACGGTGTGGCGGGCCGAGGACGAGACCCTGGGCCGGACGGTCGCGGTCAAGGAGCTGCGGTTCCCGTCCAGTATCGACGAGGACGAGAAGCGCCGGCTGATCACGCGCACGCTGCGTGAGGCCAAGGCGATCGCGCGGATCCGCAACAACAGCGCGGTGACCGTGTTCGACGTGGTCGACGAGGACGACCGGCCGTGGATCGTGATGGAGCTGGTCGAGGGCAAGTCGCTCGCCGAGGCCATCCGGGAGGACGGCCTGCTGGAGCCGAAGCGGGCGGCCGAGGTCGGCCTCGCGATACTCGACGTGCTCCGGTCCGCGCACCGCGAGGGCATCCTGCACCGGGACGTGAAGCCGTCCAACGTGCTGATCTCCGAGGACGGCCGGGTCGTGCTGACCGACTTCGGTATCGCGCAGGTCGAGGGCGACCCGTCCATCACCTCCACCGGCATGCTCGTCGGCGCCCCCTCCTACATCTCCCCGGAGCGGGCCCGCGGGCACAAGCCGGGGCCGGCGGCCGACCTGTGGTCGCTCGGCGGGTTGCTGTACGCGGCGGTCGAGGGCGCGCCCCCGTACGACAAGGGGTCGGCGATCGCGACGCTCACGGCGGTGATGACCGAGCCGCTGGAGGAGCCGAAGAACGCGGGGCCGTTGAAGGACGTCATCTACGGCCTGCTCACCAAGGACCCGGAGCAGCGGCTCGACGACTCGGGTGCGCGGGCGATGCTCAACGCCGTGATCCACGCGCCCGAGCCGAAGGAGATCGAGCCGGCGTCGGACGCGACGCGGGTGGTGCCGTTGCCGGCGCAGCCCGAGGAGCGGGCCGGCGGAGGCAAGCGGAGCGAGGAGGGCGGGGAGCGGCTGCGCGGGGCGTTCCGTTCGGTGCGCAAGGCGGCCGGGGCGGCTGCGGCGTCCGCGACCGCGGCCCGTACCAAGTCGGGGGGCGGTTCTACGGGTTCGGCGGGGAGCGCCGGTTCGGAGGGCGCGGGGGTGCCGGCCCAGGCGGCGTCCGTCGAGCAGGGTTCCCGGGGCGGGGGGACGGCGAAGGGGGCGGCCGGGGCGTCCGCTGCGGCCTCCTCGGGCGCGGGCTCGTCGAGTGCGGCCTCCTCCGGTGGTGCGTCCGCTGTTCGGGACGGGAAGACGCAGCAGGCCAACGCGGTCTCGGGCGGCCGGAGTTCGGGGTGGCCGGTGATGACGCCGCCGCCGGACATCGAGCCGCGGCCGGTGCCGCGGGCGCCGCTGACCGACGTGGTGCCGAAGCGGACGCTGGTGATCATCGCGGTGGTCGTCGTGGTGGCGGTGCTCGGTGTGGTCCTGGCGCTCACGCTCGGCGGGGACGACAAGGGCGATGACGGGGCGGCGAAGAGCGGCGGGACCAAGGTCACGGCGGGGGCGAGTGCGAGCGCCAGTGCCGAGACCAAGGAGGACGAGAGCGGCGGCACCAAGACCGATGGGGGCAGCTCCGCGTCCGCCTCCTCTTCCTCGGAATCAGGCTCCGGGAGTTCGGCGAGCGCCGAGGAGAGCGGGTCGGCCTCGGACGGCTCCACCGGGGACAACGCCGCGGCCTCGACGTACCAGGGCAATCAGGGGTACTCGATCGGGCTGCCGGACGGATGGCGGTACAGCTCCAGCGATGCCGCGGGCGACCGGTTCACCGGGCCGGACGGGCAGAAGCTGCTCGTCGCCTGGACGTCCACGCCGAAGGGCGACCCGGTGGCGGACTGGAAGAACCAGGAGCGGTCGATGACGCGTTCCGGGTACGAGCGGATCCGAATAGCCTCGGTGAGCTACCGCGGCTGGAACACGGCCGACTGGGAGTTCACCTACGTCTCGGGCGGCACGAAGTACCGGACGATCGACCGGGGGTTCGTCGTCAACGGCCATCTGGGATATGCGCTGATGTACACCGCGAAAGCCGCGAACTGGGACACCGCGCTGCGCGGCAACACATGGCAGACGCTCGCTCAAACCTTCGAACCGAAGTCGTGACGGGCCTTGCGGCGCACGGTCCTGTGTTTGGACCGTGAGATCTGGCATCCCCTCTTTGCGGGTTGCCTCCGGCACGTATCGTGAGTGCTTGCGGACCGTACGCATCCGGGAATGGATAGGGAACGGGCCGAGAGGCGAACGGAATTGACCAACCGGGCGGCCGGGGGAGGCACAGTGGACGACTACGCGGGTCGGGTGCTCGCCGACCGCTACCGCCTGCCGCTGCCGCCGTCCGACGAGTACGAACTCACCGAGACCCGCGCCTTCGACACGTACAGCGGGCAGGAAGTCTGGGTCCGGCAGGTGCCGTTGCCCGAGGTCGTCGAGGCGGAGGTGCTCGACGCGGAGGGGCTGCCCGACGGGTTCACGGCGCGTGACCCTCGCGGGGCGCGGCGTCCCGCGGCGCGGGGTGGGGCGCGCAGGCCCACGGATCCCGCGGTGCTGCGGGCGGTCGAGGCCGCGCAGGCCGCCGCCCGGATACCCGACCACCCCCGGCTCGACCAGGTCTTCGACGTGTTCGCCGAGGGCGGTTCGCTGTGGATCGTCAGTGAGTGGGTGGCGGCGCGGCCGCTGTCGGCGCTGCTGGCGGAGAAGCCGTTGACGCCGTACCGGGCGGCCGAGGTCGCCTCCGACGTCCTCATGGCGCTGCGGGTGCTGCATGCGCACGGCTGGGTGCACCGCAACATCACCGTGCGCACGGTGATGGTCTGCGACGACGGCCGGGTGATGCTGACCGGCCTCGCGGTCGGCGCGGCGGAGGAGGCACTGTGCGGCTACGACCCGGTGCCGGCGGAGGACGCGGAATGGGGCGTCGAGGGCGGGGAGTTCGGGGCTGGGGGGCCTGACGGTGGGCGGCCGGGGGCGGGTGCGGGTGCCTTCGGCGGGAACGGCGAGGTCTTCGGAGCTCGCGGAGTGCCGGGCGCGGGTACGGGTGCGGCCGGTGCGGTGGGGGCCAACGGGGCGTCGAATGCGGGTGTTGTGGGGCCCGGTGGGGTGCCGGGTGCGGGTGTCGTCGGGACTGGCGGAGTGCCGGGGGCCGGTGTCGTCGGGGTTGGTGGCGTGCCGGGGGCCGGGGCGCTCGGTGCGGTGGGGCTGAGTGGGGCCGATGCCGAGGCCGCGCGTCGGGCCGCGATCGAGGCGCGGGCGGCCGGGGGGCTGCCGGGGGCCGGGGCGGAGACGGCGAACGGCGCGGGAGCGGGCGCCGGTGCCGGGGCCGGTGGTGCGTCGGCCGCGCTGGTGCGCAGGGATTCCGACGGCAGTACGGACATCAGGGCGGCGCGGGCCGGGGCGATCGCCGCGTATCGCGAGGGCGCGCGGGCCGCGGCCCGGGTCCAGGAGGCCCAGCAGCGCAGCCGGACGGCCCTGCCCGGAGCACGCCCGGCACCGGAGGGCGGGACCGGCCGGGTCGGCGGCCCGACCCAGCCGTACCCGACGGCGAACGGTGCGCAGCAGCTGCCGCCGGGGCGAGTGGCCGACGCCAACGGGGTACAGAACTTGGTGCCGGGGCAGGCGGGGGACCCTTACGGGGCTCAGCAGTTGCCGTCGGGGCAGGCTGGCGCGCCCGGTGCCGGGCAGCACACGCCGTCCGGTCAGATAGCGGATCCTTATGGTGTGCGGCCCGCCTCTCCGTGGCACGGTGCTGCCCCGCGACCCGGGGTCGGTGACGCGGGGCGTCTGGGCCAGGACGGCGCGGCTCTGCCGTATGCCGCGGACGGCGACAGTCAGACCTCGCTGCCCGGTGGGCGGCGCGTGGCCCCGGGGCCGGGGGGCGACCCGCTGAGTGGTCATGGCGCGCAGGGCGCGTTCGGCGTGGACACCACCTCCGGTGCGGGTCTTGTGAACCCCGGAGTCGGCCAGGGCGTACCCGCCCCGCACGGCATGGACGGCTTCCAGGGAACCGGCCCGATCGCCCCCGCCCAGGCCGTCCCCGGCGCCCGAGGGCCGGTCGTCCCGGGCGCTGGCGTCCCGGGCTCAACCGCTCTTGGCGCAGGTGCCCCTGGCCCAACCGCCCCTGGCCCAACCGCTCCCGGCACAGGCACCCCCGGCCCAACCGCCCCCGGCGCCGGCGCCCATGGCGGTGCCTATCGTGCGGGCGGTGTGCCACAGGCTCCCGTCGGCGCCCAGGGTGGTCCCGGCACCGCCCCGACGCGGCGGCGGGCACGGCCAGCGCGAGGACGGCGGCGGCGGCCCCCACCGCCAGGTACTGGGCCTCGGCGCCACCGCCCGGAACCGTGCCCAGGCCGAGGGCGCTGCGCAGTTGGAGCACCGGTACGCCCTGGTCGCCGCCGGTCACGCTGCTCCAGCGGTTGATCAGCTCCAGGGTCACCATGGTGAAGGCGAGGGTCAGCAGGGCGATGTAGAGGACCGAGAAGCGGGCGCCCGCGTACCCCAGGAAGGCGCCGAGGACGGCCCCGGTGGCGACGGCGCCGAGGACGACGGCCTCCAGGGGCCAGTCGTGGCCGCTGCCGTACGCCGCGAAGTAGGCGCCGATGGCGAAGAACGCGGGGTGGCCCACCGACCAGATGCCGGACCAGCCGGCGAGCAGGCCGACCGCGAGCACGACGATCGTGTACACGGCCGCGAGTCCCACCGAGTACATCTGGTACGCGGGGATCGCGCCGGAGGCCATGAACACCATGAGCACCGCGCCGGCGGCCGGGCCCACGGCGGCCCGCGCCAGGAGGGAACGGTTGAAGACCATGGATGCGACCCCTCAGACCCGTTGGAAGGTGCGGGTGCCGAACAGGCCCTGCGGACGGATCAGCAGGACCAGCACGGTGAACGAGAACACGAAGGTGTCCCGGAAGCTCGCGGAGACGTAGTTCGCCGCCAGGTTGTCCAGGACGCCGATGGTCAGCCCGCCCAGAACCGCGCCGTACATGCTGGTCAGACCGCCCAGGAAGATCCCGGCGAAGGCCCGGAACAAAGGCGCGACGAGCGCGGTGGGGACCAGGCCGGACCGCGGAGCGTACAGACAGGCGGCGAGCGCGGCCAGGCCCAGCCCGAGTGCCCAGGAGATCCTGGCCAGGCGCTGGGCGCCGAGCCCGACCACGCGGGCGGTGTCGGCGGACTCGGCCACGGCGCGCATGGCCGAGCCGAGCGTGGTGCGGGAGAAGAGATAGCCGACCAGGGCCATGGCCACGGCGGCGACGGCGATCGTCAGCAGGCTCTGGACCGGCACCGCGGCGCCCGACCAGCGCACCGTGCCGTCGACCAGGTTGGGGAAGGACTTCGGCTGGTCGCCCCAGACCGAACCGGCCGTGCTCTCCGCGATCAGGGACACGCCCATCGTCACGACCAGTGCCGAGAACAACTGCCCCTGTCCCAGCGGCCGGATCACCGCCTCCCGCACCAGCAGACCGGCCGCCACGGTGATCGCGACGGCGGCCAGGACGCCCAGCACCATGGCCACCCCGCGGTCGTGGAGCGAGACCGCCGCGTACAGGCCCAGGATGGCCAGCGACGCCATCGCGAAGTTCACGACGTCCGTGGCCCGGTAGATGATGACCAGCCCCAGACCCATGAGGCCGTACACGGCTCCACTGGCCACTCCGCTGACCAGGACAAGCAGGAACTGGCTCACAGTCCCTCCTTCGACGGGTGCGTTGTCTTGAACGGTTCGGTCACCATGACCTCAGTCAAAGTGAACTCACTTCAGTAAGCTAGGCAGTGCGAAGCCGGGTGGGCAATACACGTGCACGGCATTTGTGTCCTACGGCCGTCCGGCGGGACTCAGCCCACGACCGCCGCCGGTGTTTCGGTGAGCGCGGTCCGTGCCGCCGCCAGGCCGAACACCAGGGCCGGGGCGAGTCCGCCCGCGTAGGCGCGCCGGTATAGTCCGCCCGCGTCCGCACCGGCCGCGAGCAGGCCGGGCACCGGGCTCTTTGTCGCGTCGGACAGGACGTGCCCGGCGGAGTCGATGAGCAGGCCGCCGAAGGCGAAGGTGATCGCCGGTGCGGCCTCGACGACGTAGAAGGGCGGCTCGTCGAGGGGGAGCCGGTCGTGGCGGCGGCCGGGTGTGAGGGTGTCGTTCGTGCCCGCCGCGGCGTTGTACTCCTCGATGCGGTCGCGGATCACGGCGCCGGGGTAGCCCCACTCCTCGGGCATCGACGCGAAGTCCTCCAGGCTGTCCGCCACCGCGGCGCGGGCGCCGGCCCGGTGGCAGAGCTGGAACTTGTCCACGCCGGGGATGCCCGCCACGTACGAGGCGCTGATCCACTCCCGGTGCACCCGCGCGTCGGCGACCAACAGGCCCCGGGCCTCGGGCCGTTCGAGCAGCGCCATGGTGCTCAGGTGGTCGCCGAGCGTCTCGTCGACGAAGCGCTCGCCCGTCGTGTCGAACAGCAGGGCGTGCTCGCTGTAGTAGAGCGCCAGGTCGACGAAGCGCGCCGGGTCGGCCAGCGAGACGCCCGCGGGCATCAGATGGCCGTAGAAGCCGGCGTCCTTCCCGCCGAACGCCGCGCCCGCCGTACGGCCGAGCGCGAGTCCGTCGCCCCGGCTGTGCGGGTTGGCGCGCAGCGCGATGTCCGCGGCCTGCGGATGGACATGCGCGGCGCGCAGCTCCGGATCCCCCTGGAAGCCGCCGGTCGCCAGCAGGGTCCAGGTCGCCTCGATCCGGCGCGCGGACCCGTCCGGCAGCAGGCAGTCCGCGCCGGTGACCCTGCCGTTCTCCGTCAGGAGAGCGCGGGTCCAGGTGGCGGTCAGCACCTCCTGGCCCCTATCGCGCAGCAGTCGCTCGCAGGCATCGAGGTAGTGGTTGGTGTCGACCTGATGCCCACGGCCGAAGCCCAGGACGGGCACGGGAGGTCGGCACTCCACCCCGAGCGACCGGATCCAGGCCACGCCGTCGTCGAACCCGTCCACCAAAGCGGCGGCCAGGTCCGGGTCGCCGTCCGGGTTGACCCGGCGCATCTCCTCGAAGGTGGGGGCCGTCCAGACGAAACCGGCGAAGCGTGCGGAGCCGCCGGTGCGTTCCGCCTTCTCCACCAGCACCACCGTGCCGCCCTCGGCGGCCACCCGGGCGGCGGCCGAGAGTCCGGCCATGCCGCCGCCTATCACCAGCAGATCCACAGTCTCCGCATCCATAGCGGGTCCCACCGCCTTCGTGTCGCCGAGCGGTACAAGACGCTAATTGAACTCACTTCTGGAGTCGAGAGGGGTGACGGGACGGGTGTGACCCAACGGGATTCAGCCGCATCGGTCCGGAACGAGAATCGCCCGCCCCCGCACGTCGCCGGAGCGGAGCCGCGCGATCGCCTCCGCCGCATCCGCCAACGGAAACGGCTCGGTTCCGGCCTTCAGGACGCCCGCGCGGGCCAGGGAGACGACCGCGTCGAGCTCGGGCAGGGTCCCCCAGAACGGCAGCGAGATCCGCGCGCCGGGAGGAAGCGCACCCGGCTTGCGCACGGTCAGCTCCCCGCCGCCGCTGCCCACCACGGCCAGCTCCCCGCCGGCCCGCAGCACGCCGACCGCAGGCTCCAGACTGGACGCGCCGCCGACGAAGTCGAGCACGGCCGCCGCCCCGACACCGCCCGTCCGCCCCCGCAGGACGGCCGCCGTGTCGGCCCGCAGCAGCGTGCCGAAGTGCGCGCCGCAGGCGTGGGCCAGCGCGAGCGCCTCCTCGCGCACGTCCACGGCCAGCACCTGTGCCGTCGTCGTGGCGCGCAGGATCTGGACGGCCAGATGCCCCAGCCCGCCGATCCCGAGGACGACCACGCTCGCGCCCTCGCCCAGCGCGGGCAGGACGGTGGCGACGGCGTGGTACGCGGTGAGCCCGGCGTCCGACAGCGGCGCCGCTTGGTCCGCCGCGAGGTCGCCCACCGGGACCAGCAGTCGGCCGGACGGCACGAGCATCAGGTCGGCCATCCCGCCGTCGCGCCCGAGGCCCGCGCCCATGCCGACGCGGGCCCCGTCCAGGGCCGTGCGCCGGTCGCAGTAGTTGCCCGCCCCGGCCGCGCAGCGGGCGCACTCGCCGCACCCCCAGGGGCCGTACACGACCACCCGCTCACCGACCGCCGGGCCCACGGCCAGCGGACCGCGCTCCAGCACCCGCCCCGCGACCTCATGCCCGAGCGTGAACGGAATCCGGTACGGAAGGTCGCCCGGCCGCGCGTCGATCACGTGCAGATCCGAGCGGCAGACACCGGCCGCCTCCACGCGGATCAGGACCTCTTCGGCCACCGGAACGGGCCGTGGCACCTCGGTGAGGACCGGTGGGCCGCCCCAGCGGGTCAGCCGGAACGCTCGCGTCTGGTCTGTTGACATACGCCGGAGAGTAACAAAAATGAAGTCAGTTCAGTATCGGACGGTGGGGTGGTGATCGTGCGTGAGCGATGGACCCGGAAGGCGCTTCGACGGGCAGGTCGCCCTGGTCACCGGCGCGGGATCCGGCATCGGTGCGGCGGTCGCCCGGCGGCTCGCGGTGCTGGGAGCCGAGGTGTTCGCCGTGGACGTGGACGGCCCGGCGGCGAGGGGTGTCGCGCAGGAGTGGGAGCGAGGACATGCGCTGACGGCGGACGTGTCCGAGTCCGCACAGGTGGATCAGGCTTTCGAAGAGGTCGTACGACGTCTCGGGCGGCTCGACGTCGTGGTGCACGCCGCCGGGGTCGACGACCCCGCGGCCAAGGAGTGGATCGCCGAAGCCCTGGTCGCGGACCGGCCGCCGGAGGTGACGGGACGGCTCGGCGACGACGCCTGGCGGCGGGTGACGCGGGTCAACCTGGACGGCACCTTCCATGTTCTACGGGCCGCACTGCGGGTCATGGCGCCCCGCCGCTCCGGTGCCGTCGTCACGGTCGGGTCGTCCTCGGCGTTCGACGCCCAGGCGGGCTACCCGCACTACGCGGCGTCCAAGGCCGGTGCGCACGCGCTGAGCCAGTCCGTGGCCAAGGAGGCGATCGCGTTCGGCGTCCGCGTCAACACGGTGGCACCGGGACCGACCGACACCGGCATGGCGGCGCGCACGCCTGCGGCACTCCGGCGCGGATTCGCCGATCCCCGGGTCCGGCCGTACGCCACGCCGGAGGAGATCGCCGACATCGCCGTGTTCCTGGCGAGCGAGGACGCCGCGAATCTCGTCGGGGCGGTGCTGTTGGCGAACGGCGGGCGGTTCACCGTCTGAGTGGGGACCGACTGAAGGAGGTTTGCGTGTTTCGTCTCGACTGCGATCCCGCGCTGTTGCTGGAGACCGAGGAGCGACGTCAACTGCGCTCTGTTCTGAGGGACTTGTTCGCCGAGGCCTGTGGGGGCGAGGAGGTACGCGAACAGGCCGAGAGCCCCCGTGGGTACGACCCCGTCCTCTGGGACCGTCTCGCCCGCGAGATCGGGGTGCAGGGACTTGCCGTGCCGGAGGAGTACGGCGGTGGCGGCTACACCTACGCCGAACTCGCCGTGGCGCTGGAAGAGGCCGGGCGGGTGCTGTGTCCCGTACCGCTGCTGACCACCGTGGTGCTCGCCGGCCACACTCTGCTGGCGAGCGGCGACCGGCACGCGCGCGCACGCTGGCTGCCGGGGATCGCCGCCGGTGCGATCACGGCGACGGTCGTGGGATGCGCGCACCCGGGAGATGTGACGGCCGAGCGTGGCCCCCTGGGCTGGGTGCTGCGCGGAGAAGCCGACTTCGTGCCCGACGGAGAAGGCGCCGACCTGCTCCTGGTCGCGGCCCGCGCCCCGGACGGGCGGCGACTGTTCGCCGTAGAACCGGACTCCGCCACCACCGACCGCTTCGCGCGACGGGTCCTCGACCCCACCCGCCGACAGGCACTCGTCCGCTTCAGGGGAGCACCCGCCGAACCGGTCGGCGAACCGGCGGAAGCGACAGGGACCGTCGACGCCGCGCTCGACGCCGGGCGGGTGGCGCTGGCCGCCGAGCATGTCGGAGGCAGTGCCCACGCCCTGGACGCCCTGCTCGCCTATGTGTCGCAGCGCAGTCAGTTCGGGCGGCCCATCGGCTCGTTCCAGGCGGTCAAGCACCGGCTGGCCGACCTTCTCGTCGAGGTCGAGGGGGCGCGGTCGGCATCCGCGTACGCCAGTGCCTGCCTGGCCGAGGGTGCGCCGGAACTGCCCGTGGCCGCGCGTGCCGCCGCGGTCTTTTGTGCCGGCGCGTACCGGCTCGCGACCGCCGAATACGTGCAGCTTCACGGGGGGATCGGCTTCACCTGGGAGCACCCGGCCCATCGGTATCTGCGCCGGGCGCGGGCCGACGAGGCGCTGTTCGGGACGGCGGACGACCACCGGCTGCGCCTGGCCGGTCTGCTCGGCCTCACCGGCCACAGCGACTGATCTTCCACGGGCCGTGAGAAACGGCCGCCGCCCTCCGGTCCATTGACAGGGGCATCCGACCGCCCACAGAATCGAACTCAATTCAGTTCAGTTTGGAGGAGCTCATGGCAGTCGAGGACGAGATCCAGTTCGAGCGGGACGGGCATGTGGCGCGGGTCTGGCTGAACCGCCCGCACAAGAAGAACTGCGTGACCGTGCCGATCCTGAACCGGCTGGACGAGATCATCACCGAGGTCGACGCGGATCCCGAACTGCGCGTGCTGATCCTGCGCGGGCGCGGCAACACCTTCTGCTCCGGGTTCGACCTGGACAGCCTCAAGGCCGACTTCGTCGGCAGGTCCAACGCGATCGACGTCGCCGTGCTCTCCGCGAAGGTCTGCGACCGGCTGTACTCGATGCGGACGCCGTCGATCGCCGTGCTCGAAGGCCATGTCACCGCGGGCGGCTTCGAGTTGATGATCTCCTGCGACTTCGCGATCGCCGCGGACGACGCCCTGATCGGCGACTTCCACATCCGCCGCGCGCTGTTCGGCGGAGCCGGACCGATCTACCGCGTGCCCCGCATGATCGGCGTGCGCAAGACCAAGGAGCTGATGCTCACCGGCAAGCTGCTCACCGGCGTCGAGGCCGCCGAGTTCGACCTCATCAACGCCTCGGCGCCGGCCGACAAACTCGACGCCACCGTCGAGGAGTTCGCCGACCAGCTCGTCGACAAGAGCCCGTTCACCATGTGGATCACCAAGATGACCATCGACCGCAGCCTCGACGCCGACATCCAGTCGCTGATGGTCATGGAGCACCTCGCGGTCGGCGTGATGCTCAACTCCGAGGACGCGGCGGAGGGTGTGTCGGCGTTCCTGGAGAAGCGGGAGCCGCAGTGGAAGGGCCGCTGAGCGCGGTACCGGAGACCGGGAGCCGGCTGCGTGGCTCCCGGTGCGCCGACTGCGCGGTGGCCGTCTACCCCGCCGACCCGACGTGCCCGCGCTGCGGAGGACCGGCCGAACCGGTCGCGCTCTGCGGTACGGGCACGCTGTGGACGTGGACCGTACAGCGGTACGCGCCGAAGTCGCCGCCGTACGTCCCGCCCGCCGCCGGGTTCACGCCGTTCGTCGTCGGCTACGTCGAACTGGCGGACGGCGTCAGGGTGTTGGCCGCCCTGGACCTCCGTCCCGAGGACGCGGAGATCGGCATGCGGGTGACCCTGCGGGCCGGCGAGGGCGTGCCCAGGGCCATGGGAGCCGCCGTATGAGCGGAGAGGACGTGCTCGTCTGCGGCGCCGGGATCACCTCCTTCGCGCGCACGGAGGCGAGCGGTCGACTGGGTGCGGTGGCGGTGAGTACGGCGAAGGAGTCGCCGAGCGCTTCGTCGAGGCGGGTGCGTCGTCCGCCGGGGCTCACCCACGGTTGCGGGCAGT
>NZ_JBEYVC010000208.1:0-18268 GCF_040643855.1 Streptomyces sp. NPDC047072
ACGAGGCCGACGGCGTGCGTTGGGTCCTCCCGGAAGAACTCGACGGCCTCGACATCCACGCCAGCATGCGGGAGCAGATCGGCCACTACCTCTCCTCCGCCGGGGGTCAGCCCTTGCCGGCCTTCTTCTCGTCGGCGTCCTGGATGACGGCCTCGGCAACCTGCTGCATCGACATACGGCGGTCCATGGACGTCTTCTGGATCCACCGGAACGCGGCGGGTTCGGTCAGCCCGTACGAGGTCTGGAGGATCGACTTGGCGCGGTCCACGAGCTTGCGCGTCTCCAGGCGCTGGGTGAGGTCGGCGACCTCGTTCTCCAGTTCCTTCAGCTCGGTGAACCGGGAAACCGCCATCTCGATCGCCGGCACGACATCGCTCTTGCTGAACGGCTTGACGAGGTAGGCCATGGCCCCGGCGTCACGGGCGCGCTCGACGAGGTCGCGCTGCGAGAAGGCGGTGAGCATGAGGACGGGGGCGATCCGCTCCTCGGCGATCTTCTCGGCGGCGGAGATCCCGTCGAGCTTGGGCATCTTCACGTCGAGGATGACGAGGTCGGGCTTGTGCTCACGGGCGAGCTCGACAGCCTGCTCGCCGTCACCGGCCTCGCCGACGACGCTGTACCCCTCCTCCTCCAGCATCTCTTTCAGGTCGAGCCGGATGAGCGCCTCGTCCTCGGCAATGACGACACGGGTCGTCAGCGGAGGCACGTGCGACTTGTCGTCGTCGGGCGCGTCTACGGGCTGGGGCGACTCGGGGGCGCTCACGGGGGCTCCTTGTTACGGGCCGGGCAGGTACTGCTGCGTATGAAGACTACCTAGAGGCGGGGAGCTGTGGTCACCCGGTACACTCTCGACAGTGCCCAGCCGGGTTGGCGGAATCGGCTTACGCGGATGTCTCAAACACATCTGTCCGAGAGGACATACGGGTTCGAATCCCGTACCCGGCACGTTTGGAGCGGAGGATCACGTTCGCGTGATCCTCCGCTTTTTGCTGCGCGCAGCGACGATCAGTGACACAAGGTGGTCACATGTACGACGTCAGCACTCGTAAGCGGGCTCTCACACTCGTTACCCAAGGGCGCAGCATGAACTCCGTCAGCAAGGAGATGGGGATATCTCGCGCCGCGATCCGATCCTGGCAAACGCGGATCGAGCCGCTTCCGCGGATGCGAGCGCAAGTCGACCCGTGCATTCGTTGCCAGCGTCACCCGGGAGCGCCAGAGGACGCCGAGGCATACTCCTACCTGCTTGGCCTGTACCTCGGTGACGGCTGCATCAGCGCCCATCTGCGCATCGGCTACTACCTACGGATCGCCTGCGCTGATGCCTGGCCGGGTCTGATCAACACCTGCGAGGTTGCCATGCGGGCGGTGAACCCGCGAGGGACCGCCTACCGCACGCAGGCAAAGGGCTACGTGTCTGTAGTCGGCTACAGCCATCACTGGCCCTGCCTGTTCCCTCAGCACGGCCCCGGCAAGAAGCACGAGCGCACCATCGCCCTCGAACCTTGGCAGCAGGCCATCGTCGACGCCCACCCTTGGGAGTTCATCCGCGGCCTCATCCACTCGGACGGGTGCCGCATCACCAACTGGACGACCCGTCTCGTAGCCGGTGAACGCAAGCGCTACGAATACCCCCGGTACTTCTTCACCAACAAGTCGGACGACATCCGGCGGCTCTTCACCGGCGCCCTCGACCTCGTCGGTGTCGAGTGGACAACCCTCGCTCGCGGCAGCGACCCGTTCAACATCTCCATCGCCCGCAAAGCCTCCGTAGCCCTCATGGACATCCACGTGGGCCCCAAGCACTGACTACTTGTCGTCCACTCCGATGTGATGCACCCGGACCAGGTTCGTCGTGCCGGATACCCCGGGTGGGGAACCCGCCGTGATCACCACGACGTCGCCCTTTTCGCAGCGGCCGTAGCGGAGTAGCAACTCGTCCACCTGGGCGACCATCGCGTCCGTCGAGTCGACGTGGGGGCCCAGGAACGTTTCCACGCCCCATGTCAGGCTCAGTTGGGAGCGGGTGGACGGTTCCGGGGTGAAGGCCAGGACCGGGATTGGGGAGCGGTAGCGGGAGAGGCGGCGGGCCGTGTCGCCGGACTGGGTGAAGGCGACCAAGAACCTCGCACCCAGGAAGTCGCCCATCTCCGCTGCCGCTCTCGCGACCGCTCCACCCTGGGTGCGGGGCTTGTTGTTCTCCGTCAACGGGGGCAGGCCCTTCGACAGTAGGACCTCCTCCGCCGCTTCCACGATCTTCGCCATCGTGCGGACCGTCTCGACCGCGTGTTTGCCCACGCTCGTCTCGCCCGACAGCATCACCGCGTCCGTGCCGTCGATGACCGCGTTCGCGACGTCCGACGCCTCCGCGCGCGTCGGGCGGGAGTTCTCGATCATCGAGTCGAGCATCTGGGTCGCGACGATCACCGGCTTGGCGTTGCGCTTCGCCAGCTTGATCGCGCGCTTCTGGACGATCGGGACCTGTTCCAGCGGCATTTCGACGCCGAGGTCACCGCGGGCGACCATGATGCCGTCGAAGGCCGCCACGATGGAGTCGATCGAATCCACCGCCTGGGGCTTCTCCACCTTCGCGATGACCGGGACCCGGCGTCCCGTCTCGTCCATGATCCGGTGGACGTCCTCGATGTCCCGACCCGATCGGACGAAGGACAACGCGATCACGTCGAAGCCCATGCGCAGCGCCCAGCGCAGGTCGTCCTTGTCCTTCGCGGAGAGGGCGGGGACCGAGACGGCCACACCGGGGAGGTTCAGACCCTTGTGGTCCGACACCATGCCGCCCTCGACCACCGTCGTGTGGACGCGAGGGCCGTCCACCGACACCACTTCCAGGCAGACCTTGCCGTCGTCCACGAGGATGCGTTCACCGGCCGCCACATCCGCGGCGAGACCGGCGTACGTCGTCCCGCACGAGAACTGGTCCCCCTCCGCGCCCTCCTCCACCGTGATCGTGAAGGTGTCGCCGCGTTCGAGGAGTACAGGTCCCTCCACGAAGTGGCCGAGGCGGATCTTCGGGCCCTGAAGGTCGGCGAGCAGCCCCACGCTGCGGCCCGTCTCGTCGGCGGCCTTGCGTACCCGGTGGTAGCGCTCCTCGTGCTCGGCGTGGCTGCCGTGGCTGAGGTTGAAGCGGGCCACGTCCATTCCGGCGTCGACCAGGTCCTTGATCTGGTCGTAGGAGTCGGTGGCGGGGCCCAGGGTGCAGACGATTTTCGCGCGGCGCATGGTGCGAGCCTAGGCCTTACCGGTGGGTAGGGATTTCATCGGGCATGACGTCTCAACAACCTTTGGGTGAAGGGTTGTTGCCAGGTGTTGAAGGGTGTGGTCACAGCCGTGGTGGGGCCATGGTGAAGCGGGCGTCGACCTGGGCGTGGACGTGCTGCCGCTGGGGTTCGAGGTCAAGGGGCGCGGCGGCCGTGTCCTCGGCGTAGGCGGCCCGGGAGCGCATGCGGGGGCCGGCGGCGAACTGGGGCCGGCTCCCCTCCGCCGCGAAGTCCCCGGTGTCGGTGAGTTCGATCAGCGCGACCAGCGTCGTGCCCAGCGCCTCCGCGTACTCCCTGGCCCGCTGGACGGCCTCGCGCACCGCCTGCTGCCGCGCCTCCCGGTACGCGGGCGAGTCGCGGCGCAGGGCCCAGAAGGGGCCGTCGACGCGGGTGAGGTCGAGGTCGGCGAGGCGGGTGGTGAGTTCGCCGAGGGCGGTGAAGTCGGTCAGCTCGGCGGTGAGGTGGACGCGGCCGTGGTAGGCGTGGACGCGTTCGCCGCGGCCGTGTTCCTTCAATTCCGGTGTGACGGAGAAGGAGCCGGTCTCCAGGTGTTCGACGGCGTCGCCGTAGGACTTGAGGAGGTCGAGGGCGGCGGTGTTGCGGCGGGTGAGGTCGTCGAGGGCGGTGCGGCGGTCCTTGCCTCGGGAGGCGACGGTGACGCCGATGCGGGCGATCTCGGGGTCGACTTCGAGGTGGGCCTCGCCGCGGACGGAGATGCGGGGGGCGTCGGGGGTGCCGTGGGGAACGGTCATAACGTCCCACTGTGTCAGTTTTCACGGGTCGGGTCATCAGATCGAAACCTGCGGGGCCTGTTGCCGTTGGGCATGAGCGGGTCAGAATCTACGCGCGTTGTTGACCGTTCCCCGAGGAGATCAAGAGATGGCCTTGAACCGCAGGAAGTTCCTGGAGAAGTCCGCCGTGACCGGAGCGGGGGTCACGCTCGCGGGTTCCGTGGGAGCCCCTGCCGCGCAGGCCGCGGAGAACAGGAAGAAGCCCGTGAAGCGGTACTCGCTCACGGTCATGGGCACCACCGACCTGCACGGCCACGTCTTCAACTGGGACTACTTCAAGGACGCGGAGTACAAGGACAGCGCGGGCAACGCGCAGGGTCTGGCGCGGATCTCGACGCTGGTGAACCAGATCCGCAAGGAGCGGGGCCGGCAGAACACGCTGCTGCTGGACGCGGGCGACACGATCCAGGGCACCCCGCTGACGTACTACTACGCGAAGGTCGACCCGATCACCGCGAAGGGCGGTCCGGTCCACCCGATGGCCGCGGCGATGAACGCGATCGGGTACGACGCGGTGGCGCTCGGCAACCACGAGTTCAACTACGGCATCGAGACGCTGCGCAAGTTCGAGCAGCAGTGCCGTTTCCCGCTGCTCGGCGCGAACGCCGTGGACGCGAAGACGCTGAAGCCCGCGTTCCCGCCGTACTTCGTCAAGGAGTTCTGTGTGCAGGGCGCGCCGCCGGTGAAGGTGGCGGTGCTGGGGCTGACCAACCCGGGTATCGCGATCTGGGACAAGGCGTATGTGCAGGGCAAGTTGGCGTTCCCGGGGCTTGAGGAGCAGGCCGCGAAGTGGGTGCCGAAGCTGAAGTCGATGGGTGCGGACGTGGTGATCGTCTCGGCGCACTCGGGTTCGTCGGGGACGTCGTCGTACGGTGATCAGCTGCCGTACATCGAGAACTCCGCGGCGCTGGTGGCGCAGCAGGTGCCGGACATCGACGCGGTGCTGGTGGGCCATGCGCACGTGGAGATCCCGGAGTTGAAGGTCACCAACGCCAAGTCCGGGAAGACGGTGGTCCTTTCGGAGCCGTTGGCGTACGCGGAGCGGCTGTCGTTGTTCGACATCGAGCTGACCTTCGCGAAGGGCCGCTGGTCGGTCGAGTCGGTGTCGTCGAAGGTGCTGAACTCCAACACGGTCGCCGACGACCCGAAGATCACCAAGCTGCTGAAGGACGACCACGACGTCGTCGTCGCGTATGTCAACCAGGTGGTCGGTACGGCGACCGAGACGCTGACGACAGTCGAGGCGCGCTACAAGGACGCCCCGATCATCGACCTGATCACCAAGGTGCAGGAGGACGTGGTCAAGGCGGCGCTGGCGTCGACCGAGTACGCCTCGCTGCCGGTGATCGCGCAGGCCTCGCCGTTCTCGCGGACCTCGGAGATCCCGGCCGGCGAGGTGACGATCCGGGATCTGTCGAGCCTGTACGTGTACGACAACACGCTGGTCGCGAAGTTGCTGACGGGCGCGCAGATCCGGGCGTACCTGGAGTACTCGGCGCAGTACTTCGTGCAGACGGCGGCGGACGCGGTGGTCGACGTGGAGAAGCTGACGAACGCGGCCAACCGCCCGGACTACAACTACGACTACGTGTCGGGGCTGTCGTACGAGATCGACATCGCGCAGGCGGCCGGGGCGCGGATCAAGAACCTGACCTACAACGGTGCCGCGCTGGACGATGCGCAGCAGTTCGTGTTCGCGGTGAACAACTACCGTGCCAACGGCGGCGGGGCGTTCCCGCACGTGGCCTCCGCCACCGAGTTGTGGTCGGAGTCGACGGAGATCCGGACGCGGATCGCGGAGTGGGTGACCGCGAAGGGCGTGCTGGACCCGAAGGACTTCGCGTCGGTGGACTGGAAGCTCACGCGCAACGGGACGCCGGTCTTCTAAAGGGACCGGTCTTTCAGAGATCCAGCAGTGTTACGTCCACGGCGTCGGCGATCGCCTTCGCGCCGGCGTCGTTGACGTGCAGGCCGTCGCCGGCGTTGAACTCGGCGCGGATCCGGTCGGGTTGGCCTGGGTCCGCGACGGCTGCGGCCATGTCGATGACGGCGTCGAAGGGGTGGTCGTCGCCGAGGAGCCAGGCGTTGACCTCGGCGCGTACGGCCTGCCCGCGCGGGGTGTCGTAGCCCTCGTGGACGGTGCCCCGGTAGGGGCCGATCGTGGCGCCGAGGACGGTGAGTCCGGCGGTGTGGAGGCGGTCGGCGAGGGTGGTGAGGCCGGCCTTGAACTCGGCCGCGGTGGGGCCTTCGGCGGGTTCCGGGTGGGCGAAGTGGCCGGGCAGGCCTAGGTCGTTGAGGCCGATGTGGACGAGGACGTGGCTGGCGCCGGGGACGGCGAGGACGTCGTGGTCGATACGGGCCAGGAGGTGTTCGCCGATGGCGTCGGTGAGCAGCCGGTTGCCGGAGATGCCGTGGTTGACGATCCAGCCCCGGTCCAGGCGGCGGTTCAGCTGTCCGGGGAAGCTGTTGTCGGTGCCGGGGGTGGTGGCGGCACCCTCGATCCAGGAGTCGCCGAAGGCCACGGCGATCCGGGTGCCGGCCGGGGCGAGGACGTCGGCGCCGGCGAGGAGGTGGCCGGTGCCGAACTCCTCGGGGTCGTCCAGTACGGCGGCGGAGAGTTGGTCGCCGGGGACGGCGTACCCGGTGTCGTAGGGGATGGCGGTGAAGGTGGTGAGGCCGGTGTCGCCCGGCAGGTAGAGGGTCACCGAGAGCTCCTCCCCGGCGGTCACCGGCAGTTCGACGGGGTCGCTGACCGTCTCCTCGCCGGCGGGGATGGTGACGGTGGAGGCGCCGGAGAAGCGCAGCGGGGTGTCGCTGCCGGGGTCGATCCCGCTGCCCTTGGTGCGCAGGGCGAGGTGGGCGCCGCCGATCTCCAGGGGTGTGGTGCCGTAGCGGTTGGTCAGGTGGACGCGGACCGCCTCGCCGCCGCCCGCCAGGCGCAGGGACTGGCGGACGGTCTGGTCGGTGAAACCGCGGGACTCGAAGAGCACGAGGCTCTCGTGGGGGCTGATGACGGCGGCGCGGTGGGCTGCGATCCAGGTCGTGGTCATGGCGGGCCCAACGTCCCTGAGGCCGGGGTTCTTCCTTCCGTCGGCCCTTTTTACCGGCCCTCGACCAGCGGGGTCAGCACCGGCGCGGTGCGGGCGGCCGGGATCTGCGGCTGCTGCTCGAGGCCGAAGGTGGTGAACGCCGTACGCGCCGGGAGGGCGTAAGCCTCCTTGCCGGTCACGGAGTTGAGGATGGTGGCGCTGCGCCAGGCGGCGAGGCCGAGGTCGGGGGTGCCGACGCCGTGGGTGTGGCGTTCGGTGTTCTGGACGTAGACCTGGCAGCCCGCGCCGGTGACGGACGGGTCGAGGACGAGCCTGAACTGCTCGTCCACGCACGGGCGTTCGCGGCTGTCGCGGCGCACGTAGGGGTCGAGTCCGGCGAGGATGCGGTCGAGGGGGCGCTCGCGGTAGCCGGTGGCGAGGACGACGGCGTCGGTGGTCAGCCGGGAGCGGGAGTTCTGCTGGACGTGTTCCAGATGGAGTTCGACCTTGGTGGTGGCGATCCGCCCGGCGGTGCGGACGCGGACACCGGGGGTGAGGACGGCGTCGGGCCAACCGCCGTGCTGGGTACGGCGGTAGAGCTCGTCGTGGATGGCGGCGACGGTGCCGGCGTCGATGCCCCGGTGCAGCTGCCACTGCGTGGTGACGAGCCGGTCGCGGACGCCCTCGCCGAGGGCGTGGAAGTAGCGGGTGTAGTCGGGTGTGAAGTGCTCCAGGCCGAGCTTGGAGTACTCCATGGGCGCGAAGGCCTCCGTACGGCCGAGCCAGTGCAGTCTCTCGCGGCCCGCGGGGCGGTTTCTGAGCAGGTCGAGGAAGACCTCGGCGCCGGACTGGCCGGAGCCGACGACGGTGACGTGCTCGGCGGTGAGGAGGGTCTCGCGGTGGGCGAGATAGTCGGCGGCGTGCAGGACGGGCACGCCGGGGGCCTCGACGAGGGGCTTGAGCGGTTCGGGTACGTAGGGCTCGGTGCCGATGCCTAGGACGATGTTCCTGGTGTACGTCCGGCCGAGCGCCTCGGCCTCCCCGTCGGTGTCGAGCTGGGTGAAGTCGACCTCGAAGACGTCGCGTTCGGGGTTGAAGCGGACGGCGTCGACCTGGTGGCGGAAGTGCAGTCCGGGGAGGTGCTCGGCGACCCAGCGGCAGTAGGCGTCGTACTCGGCGCGCTGGATGTGGAAGCGCTCGGCGAAGTAGAAGGGGAAGAGCCGCTCGCGGGCCTTGAGGTAGCTCAGGAAGCTCCACTCGCTGGCCGGGTCGGCGAGGGTCACCAGGTCGGCGAGGAAGGGGACTTGGATGGTGGCGCCCTCGATGAGCAGGCCGGGGTGCCAGTCGAAGCGGGGGCGCTGGTCGTAGAAGACGGTGTCGAGTCCGGTGAGGGGATGGGCGAGGGCGGCGAGGGAGAGGTTGAAGGGGCCGATGCCGATGCCGACGAGGTCGCGGGGTGCGTCGGGCTCGTGGTGGTGGTGTGGGGGGTGGGGGTTCATCGGGGGGTGGTTCCTTCCACGAGGTGCAAGAGCCCGGCGAGGTCGGCCGGGCGGGTGTGGGGGTTGAGGAGGGTGACCTTGAGCCAGAGCCGGTTCGCTGCGCGGGCCCGGCCGAGGACGGCTCGGCCGTCTTTGAGGAGTTGGCGGCGTACGGCGGCTACGGCGTCGTCGGTGGTGGCCGTGGGGCGGAACAGGACTGTGCTGATGGTGGGTGGTTGGTGGAGTTCGAAGCCGGGGTGTGCGTCGACCGTTTCGGCGAACCGCCTTGCCAGGTCGCAGACTTGGTCGACGAGTTCGCCGAGTCCCTTGCGGCCGAGGGTCTTGAGGGTGACGGCTGTTTTCAGGACGTCGGGGCGGCGGGTGGTGCGCAGGGAGCGGCCGAGGAGGTCGGGGAGGCCGGCCTCGGTGTCGTCGTCGGCGTTGAGGTAGTCGGCGCGGTGGTGGAGGGCCGTGAGGTCGGTGCCGTTCCGTATGGCCAGGAGGCCGGCGGCGACGGGTTGCCAGCCGAGTTTGTGGAGGTCGAGGGTCACGGTGTCGGCGGCGGTGAGTCCGTCGAGTTTGCTTCGGTGCCGGGGGCTGAAGAGGAGGCCGCCGCCGTAGGCCGCGTCCACGTGGAGCCGGGCGTCGCGCTGGGCGCACCAGGCGGCGATCTCGGGCAGTGGGTCGATGAGGCCAGCGTCGGTGGTGCCCGCGGTGGCGGCGACGAGCAGGGGGCCGTGCGGGATTGTGTCGAGGGCTGTGGGGTCGAGGGTGCCGTTGGGGGTGGGGAGGATGATCGGTTCTGGCATGCCGAGTAGCCAGGCGGCCCTTGGTAGGGAGTGGTGGGCGTTTTCTCCGCAGACGAGTCGGACACCCGGGCCCTCGGTCTCGCGTGCGAGGAGTAGGGCGAGTTGGTTGGATTCCGTGCCACCGGTTGTGACCAAGGTGTCGGGCCGGTGGGGGCTGGTCGCGCAGTTCCCCGCGCCCCTGGGTGGCTCAAGGTAGACCTCGTTCGCCAGCGCCCGGGTCACCTGAGCCTCAAGCTCCGACGCTGCTGGGGCCTGGTCCCAGGAGTCGAGAGAGGGGTTCAGGACGGAAACGGCCAGGTCGGCTGCTGCCGCCACCGCCAGCGGCGGACAGTGGAGGTGGGCTGTGCAGAGAGGGTTCGTCGGGTCCGCCGAGCCTGCTGCTACGGCCTGTACCAAGTTGCGTAGGGCCTCCGGGTCGCCCTCGTCCGGGAGTACGTCGCCCAGCGCGGCCCGCATCCGCGCGGAGACCGCCTCGGGGCCCCCGGCCGGCAACGGGCCGCCCCTCCGGCGTGCCCCCTCCCCCAGCGCGTCCAGGACCGCGTCCAGGAGCGGACGTAGCGCATCACGGCCTTCGGGGCCCGAGGCCAGGGGCGGGGTGAGCATCGTCGACCTCCGGGGGCGCTGGGGAGTTCCAGCTTGGACGCGGTCGCGTCGGCGCGCCCGGAGAGTTCAACGATCCTGACCCGAAAGGGGGTACTCCCGTACGGGGAAAATCCGCGCTACGCCCCCCGTACCCGCAACGCCCTGCCCAGGTCGTCCAGTTGGTCGGTCAGTTTGCGGCGCAGGGACGGGATGGGGTTCGCGTCGGTCAGGCACGCCTTGCCGAGCGCGAGGTTGTCCTCGTCGATGGCGTAGTCGGGGAAGGCCCAGCGGCCGGCCGCGTCGGCGATGGCGGGGCCCCGGCGGGCGGCGAGGGCGACGGCGTCCTCGTAGTAGCGCGGTACGTACTGCCGTACGAGATCGGCCTGTTCGGGCTGCCAGAAGCCCTGGGCAGTGGCGGTGAAGAGGTAGTTGGAGAGGTCGTCGTGGGTGAACATCGCCTCCCAGGCCCGCGCCTTGGCCTCCTCGGTGGGGAGGGCGGCGCGGCAGCGGGCCGCGCCCTCCTGGCCGCTGGCCGAGGGGTCGCGCTCCAGTTCGGCGGCGATGGCGGCCTCGTCGGTCTCGCCGAGGACGGCGAGGCGGGCGAGGACGCGCCAGCGCAGTTCGGGGTCGAGTTCGGGGCCGCCGGGGACGGTGCCGTCGGCGAGCCAGGCGGCGATGGTGTCGGGGTGGGCGGCGACGTTGATGCAGTGGCGGACGGCGATCAGGCGCAGGCCGGGGTTGTCGCCGTCCTCGGTGCGGCGGATCAGGTCGCGGCACAGGGAGGTGAGGAGGGAGAGGGCGGCGGGGCGCTCCTCGGGGGTGACGTAGCGGTCGGCGACGTAGCCGGCGGCGAAGGCGAGGACACCCTGAACGAGCGCGAGGTCGGTCTCGTGCGGGAGGTGGGCGCGGGCCGTCTCCAGGTAGGCGGCGGGCGGCAGTTCGCCGTCGCGGACGGCGTCGCGCAGAGAGTTCCAGACGACCGCGCGGGTCAGCGGCGAGGGCAGGCCGCACAGGCTCTCGGTGACCGCTTTGAAGGACTCGGTGTCGAAGCGGACCTTGGCGTAGCTGAGGTCGCCGTCGTTGAGGAGCAGGAGTGCGGGGCGCTTGCCGATGGGGAGGGGCTCGGCCTGCGGGACGTCGAGGTCGAGGCGGTCGCGCAGCACCAGGTGGCGGTCCTCGTCGGCGACATCTTGGTCGTAGAGGCCGACGGCGATGCGGTGCGGGCGGCTGCCCTCGTGCTCGACGCGGAGGGTGTACGTGGCCTCCTCGCCGCGGGTGACGACGGGCCGCAGGGTGTCGACGCCGGTGGTGCGCAGCCAGGCGTCGGCCCAGGCGTGGACGTCGCGTTCGGTGGCGGAGGCGAGGGAGTCGATGAAGTCGGCGAGGGTGGCGTTGCCGAACCTGTGCCGGGCGAAGTGGGTGTTGATGCCGGCGAGGAAGTCCTTCTCGCCGAGCCAGTGCACCAACTGCCGTAGCGCGGAGGCGCCCTTGGCGTAGGAGATGCCGTCGAAGTTGAGCAGCGCGGAGGCGGTGTCGGGCACGTCC
Source organism: Streptomyces sp. NPDC047072 (assembly GCF_040643855.1). Taxonomy (NCBI): domain Bacteria; kingdom Bacillati; phylum Actinomycetota; class Actinomycetes; order Kitasatosporales; family Streptomycetaceae; genus Streptomyces; species Streptomyces sp. NPDC047072. The sequence goes on from NZ_JBEYVC010000208.1 coordinate 11,513, forward strand.
TCGGGGGCGACCGGGTGGGTCGAGGGGCGCTGGTCGGCGTCGTAGCCCCACCCCTTGCGCATGACGCCGAAGTCGACCCAGGTGTCGGTGAATCGGGTCGCTTCGGTGAGGGTCTGGTAGCCCATGTACTCGGCGAAGGACTCGTTCAGCCAGATGTCGTCCCACCAGCGCAGGGTGACGAGGTCGCCGAACCACATGTGGGCCATCTCGTGGGCGATGACCATGGCGCGGGTCTGGCGCTCGGTGTCGGTGACGGCGGAGCGGTAGACGAACTCGTCGCGGAAGGTGACCAGTCCGGGGTTCTCCATGGCGCCGGCGTTGAACTCGGGGACGAACGCCTGGTCGTAGGAGTCGAAGGGGTACGGCTCCTCGAACTTCTCGTGGTAGCGGTCGTAGCACTGCTTGGTGATCTCGAAGATCTCGTCGGCGTCCGGGTCGAGGTAGGGCGCGAGCGAGCGGCGGCAGTGGATGCCGAAGGGCAGGCCGCGGTGCTCGGTGCGGACGGAGTGCCAGGGGCCGGCGGCGACGGCGACGAGGTAGGTGGAGATCAGCGGGGTGGTGGCGGCCCGCCAGCGGCCCTCGCCGAGGTGTTCGGTGACGCCGTTGGCGAGGACGCTCCAGCCGTCGGGGGCCTTCACCGACAGGTCGAAGACGGCCTTGAGGTCGGGCTGGTCGAAGGCGGCGAAGACGCGCTGGACGTCGTCCATGAACAGCTGGGTGTAGACGTACGACTCGCCGTCGCTGGGGTCGGTGAAGCGGTGCATGCCCTCGCCGGTGCGGGAGTAGCGCATGACGGCGTCGATCCGCAGTTCGTGCTCGCCGGCGGTCAGGCCCGTCAGGGGCAGCCGGTTCTCGTGGAGCGTCTCCGGGTCGAGGGGGTGACCGTCGAGGGTCGCTCCCCGCAGTTCGGCCGGCTTGAGCTCGACGAAGGTGTCCGTGATATCGCGGTCCCCACGCGCTGTGAACCCGATGACGGTCTCGGACGCGAAGGTCTCGTCGCCGGTCGTCAGGTCGAGCGCGATGGTGTAACGGTGAACGTCGAGGAGCTTGGCACGGGTCTGCGCTTCGTCGCGCGTCAGTACGGACATGCAGGACATGCTGCCTGATGGCACTGGCCAGGCACAGAGGCGGATCGGTACGCGCGCTATGTCCGGTCCTGTTCGAGCTCCTCGGTGTGCGCCCCCTGTCCGCGTTGTAACGGGACCCGGGTGTCCGGGTGGGGCAGGGCGGGGCGGGGGGCGGGATCGCCGGACTTGACGAGCGCGCGCAGTTCGCGCACCTCCTGTTCGAGGGCGAGGTGGCGGCGGTGGGCGTCGTAGAGGTAGCGGACCTTGGTGCGCAGGGCCCAGGGGTCGATGGGTTTCATGACGAGGTCGGCGACGCCGAGTCCGAAGGCGGTAGAGGTCAGTTCGTGGTCGGCGCCGAAGCCGGTGAGCAGGATGACGGGGATGTGCTGGGTCTGTTCCAGGCGGCGCATGTAGCGGACCACGTCGAGGCCGCTGACGCCGGGCATGCGGACGTCGAGCAGGAGGAGGCCGACCTGGCCGCGCAGCACCTGCTTGAGGGCCTCGTCGCCGCTGGTGGCCCGGCCGAGCAGATAGCCCAGCGGAGCCAGGGCGCTCTCCAGCGCGTACAGCGTGTCCTCGTGGTCGTCGACGATGAGGATCCTGGCATCCGACGGCATGGCCTGACGTCCCTCCCTCGCGGACAATCAGCCTACGACCCCGCACTGACACTGCGTACTCGTCAGCTGACCAAGCGTGCACAGGGCAGCATGCCGCGCGCGGGCCGCGGTGTCACCTCCCCGAGGGATCGGTCGAGGTCAGTCGGTGGCCGCGGTGGTGCCGTTGGCCGTGGTCTCGGCGATGCGCTCGTGGTGTCTGATCACCTCGGCGATGATGAAATTCAGGAACTTCTCAGCGAAGGCCGGGTCGAGTTTGGCGTTCTCGGCGAGGGTGCGCAGCCGTTCGATCTGCCGGGCCTCGCGGGACGGGTCGGCGGGCGGCAGTTGGTGGCGGGCCTTGAGGTGCCCGACCTGCTGGGTGGCCTTGAACCGCTCGGCGAGCATGTGGACGACGGCCGCGTCGATGTTGTCGATGCTGTCCCGCAGCCGGGCGAGCTCCGCGCGGACGGCGGGATCGACGTCACCGGTACCGGTGTTGCTGGTGGTCATGACGGAAAAGCCTACGGTGCGCCCGAGGGTTCGATCGTGGGTGGATGGTCGGGGTCGGGGACCTGGTTGCTCCAGCCGCCCTGGACGGTGCGGCCCTCCTGGGCGCGGAAGCGGACGGGGGCCATGCCGACGCGGCGGGTGAACAGGCGGGAGAAGTAGGCCGGGTCGTCGTAGCCGACGCGGCGGGCGACGGAGGCGACGGGGAGTTCGGTGGCGGCGAGGAGTTCCTTGGCGCGGCCGAGGCGGATGCCGAGGAGGTAGTCCTTGGGGCTGCACCCGGCCTCCCGCCGTACCGCGGTGCGCAGTTCGGCGAGGGTCATGCTGTGCCGGGCCGCGTGGTCGGCGACGGACAGCGGCAGACAGGCGTCCCGGGCGAGCGCCTTGAGGACGAGGTCGCCGTCGGGCGCGAGGTCGGCGCGGGCCCGGCGCAGGGCGACCAGCAGCTCGTGGACGGCGGCCCCGGTCTCCACCTCCAGGAGCGGGTTGTCACGGCGGGCGGCGCGCGCGATGCGGGCGATCACCCCGCGCGGGGCGGTGGCGTCGGAGAGCGGCACCACGGGGCGGTCCGGCTCGATGTAGCCGAGTTCGGTGTACGTCGCGGTCGCGGGCCCGGTGAAGCCGACGAACCCCTCGTCCCAGCCGGTCCCCGGGTCGGGCGCGTAGTGGTGCGGGACCCCGGGCGTGAGCCAGAGCAGCGCGGGCGCGGTGACGGTCGTACGGCGGCCGTCGGGCGTGCGGTACCAGCCGGTGCCGGTGCTGATGACGACGGCGACATGGCTGTCGAGGGTGCGGGGCCCGACCGTGGGCAGCGCGCCGTACTGGAGGCCGACGCCGAGGCAGACCAGGCCCAGCCGGTGGTGGACCGGGCTGGGCGTGAGGAACCGCATCCAGGTGTGGTACATCGGGCGCGCTCCTCCGTTCCGGCGCTTGCGTCCAAGCGCTGCCGATCTTTGTCCATGGACCTGATCAGCGCCAATGGTGACGCTGGAGCCTATGAGCGAGTTCACGGTGGGCGACACGGATTTCCTGCTGGACGGACGCCCGGTGCGGCTGCTGTCCGGCGCCCTGCACTACTTCCGGGTGCACGAGTCCCAGTGGGGGCACCGGCTGGCGATGCTGCGGGCGATGGGCCTCAACTGCGTGGAGACGTACGTCCCCTGGAACCTGCACGAGCCCCGTCCCGGCGACTTCCGGGACACCGGGGCGCTCGGCCGGTTTCTGGACGCGGCGCGGGAGGCGGGCCTGTGGGCGATCGTCCGGCCCGGCCCGTACATCTGCGCGGAATGGGAGAACGGCGGTCTGCCGCACTGGCTCGAAGGACACGCGCGGACGAGCGACGAGCGGTACCTGAAGCAGGTGGAGCGCTGGTTCGGGCGGCTGCTGCCGGACGTCGTCGACCGTCAGATCGACCGCGGCGGCCCGGTGGTCCTGGTCCAGGTGGAGAACGAGTACGGCAGCTACGGCTCGGACGCCGCCTATCTGCGGTGGCTGACCGAGCTGCTACTGGAGCAGGGGGTGACCGTCCCCCTGGTCACCTCGGACGGCCCCGAGGACCACATGCTCACCGGTGGCTCGGTCCCCGGAGTCCTGGCCACCGTCAATTTCGGCTCGCACGCGCGCGTGGCCTTCGAGACACTGCGCCGGTACCGCCCGGACGGTCCGCTGATGTGCATGGAGTTCTGGTGCGGCTGGTTCGACCACTGGGGCGGCGAGCACGCCGTCCGGGACGCCCCGGACGCGGCGGACGCCCTGCGGGAGATCCTGGAGTGCGGGGCCTCGGTGAACCTCTACATGGCGCACGGCGGCACCAGCTTCGCCGGCTGGGCGGGCGCCAACCGGGGTGGCGGCGCGCTGCACGACGGCCCCCTGGAGCCCGACGTGACCTCCTACGACTACGACGCCCCGATCGACGAGTTCGGAAATCCAACCGACAAGTTCTGGCGCTTCCGCGAGGTCCTCGCGGAGTACGGGCCGGTCGCGGACCTGCCGCCTCCGCCTCCGCGCCTGGGTACGGCGGCCGAGGTCGCGGTCACGGGCTGGGCGCCCCTGACCGCCGTACTGGAGGAACGCGGTGGTCCGGCCGTCACTGGGCCCGTGCCGCCGACCTTCGAGGAGCTGGACGTCGACCGGGGGCTCGTGCGGTACGAAGTGACCGTGCCGGGGCCCCGGCAGCCGTATCCGCTGACCGCGCGGGGGCTCAGGGACCTCGCGGTGGTGTACGTCGACGGGGAGCGGGCCGGGGTGCTCACCGAGGGCGACGAGCAGCTCAAGGTGCCCGTCGCGGGGCACGCGCGCGTGGAGCTGTGGGTGGAGTCGCTGGGCCGGGTCAACTACGGGCCGCGGAGCGGGGAGGCCAAGGGGATCACCGGGGGGCTGCTGCACGAGCGGCAGTTCCTGCACGGGGTACGCGCGCGTGGGCTGCGTCTCGACGCGCTGGACTCGCTGGACGGGCTCACGTTCCGGGAGGTCCCGGAGGACGGCTCTCCGGGGCTGTACCGGGGCAGGGTGACCGTGCGCGGTGCCGGGGACGCGGTGCTGGAGCTGCCGGGGTGGACGCGGGGCTTCGTGTGGGTAAACGGGTTCAACCTCGGCCGGTACTGGTCGGTCGGACCGCAGCGGGAGCTGTACGTGCCCGGGCCGGTCCTGCGGGAGGGGGGCAACGAGGTGTGGGTGCTGGAGCTGGAGGAGGCGGGCGGGGCGCCCCGGCTGAAGGGCAGCCCTGGGGAGAACCCGCGCTCACCCTCGTAGAGTGGAACCGGGTTCTCGGCGTCTTGGGGGTACGGACGTGTCGAACGACGGACCGGTCGAGCACGGCTACCCGCACCTGGAAACGGTGCGGGCGTCGATCACCGCGCTGTACAAGAGGCTGTCCTACGACACCGTCCAGACGTTCGCGACGAGCGTGGCCCCGGTCGACGTGGCGTTCTGCGACACGGACGACCTCTATCTGGGCGCGCAGCGGGTGGCCCGGGAGCTGGTGCGGCACTACCGGCTGCCGGACGCCCGGTTCGTCGTCAGCTTCCGCGAGATGACGCACGCGGCGAACGTCGAACTCACCGCCGGGCCCGAGTACTTCGTCGAGCTGAACGACCGTTTCCGCACGCACCGGCGGGACATCGGGGCGGCGCTGGCGCACGAGGTCATGCACGTGTACCTGCACCGCCTCGACCTCTCCTTCCCGGGGGTGCGGGACAACGAGATCCTCACGGACACGGCGACGACGTATCTGGGGGCGGGGTGGCTGCTCCTGGACGCGTACCGGGAGGACGCGGCGTCGTCCCAGAAGCTGGGGTATCTCACGCCGGAGGAGTTCGGGTACGTGCTGGCGAAGCGGTCGCTGGTGTTCGGCGAGGATCCGTCGGTGTGGTTCACGAGTCCGCAGGCGTACAAGGCGTATGTGAAGGGGATGGCGCGGGCGCGGGAGGATGAGCAGCAGCCTCCGCTCACCGCGGCGGGGTGGGCGGGGCGGCGGCGGTACGCGCGGGATCGGCGGCAGCACGTGGCGGGGGCGCGGTATTCGTTCGCGTCGGACGGGGGCGGGGGGTTGCGGGTGTCGTTTCCCTGTCCGACCTGTCATCAGCGGATTCGGGTGCCGGTGCGGGGGCGGGTTCGGGCGCGGTGTGGGTTGTGCCGGACGGTTCTGGAGTGTGACACGTGAGGTTCATGGCCGTCTGCGGGTCCGGTGGGGGCTGGTCGCGCAGTTCCCCGCGCCCCTGAGTGGGTCCACTCACGCCCCATATACCTGCTGAGGCGTCTCTGCCTCGCCCAACAGCTTCAGCGCCGTCTCCCCCGCCTCTGCCGGGGTCCATCTCTCGCCCTTGTCGGCTGTCGGGCCCGCTCGCCAGCCTTCCATCACCGTGATGCGGCCCGCCTCCGTTTCGAAGATCCTGCCGGTCACGCCTCGGCTGGCCGCTGAGCCCAGCCAGACGACCAACGGGGACACGTTCTCCGGGGCCATCGCGTCGAAGCCGGCTGAAGGGGCCGTCATCGTCTCCGCGAAGGTGTGTTCTGTCATCCGGGTCCGGGCCGCCGGGGCGATCGCGTTCACCTGGACGCCGTAGCGGGCGAGTTCGGCCGCGGCGACGAGGGTGAGGCCGATGATTCCGGCCTTCGCGGCGCTGTAGTTGCCCTGGCCGAGCGAGCCCAACAGGCCCGCTCCGCTGCTGGTGTTGACGATCCGGGCGTCCGGGGTGCGGCCCGCCTTCGCCTCCGCGCGCCAGTGGGCCGCCGCGTGTTTCAGGGGCAGGAAGTGGCCTTTCAGGTGGACGGCCATCACCGCGTCCCAGTCGTCCTCGTCGAGGTTGACGAGCATCCGGTCGCGCAGGAACCCGGCGTTGTTGACGAGGGTGTCGAGGCGGCCGTAGGTCTCCAGGGCGGTGGCGACCAGGGAGGCCGCGCCCGCGGTGGTCGCGATGTCGCCGCCGTGCGCCACCGCCTCGCCGCCCGCCGCGCGGATCTCGGCGACGACCCGCGCGGCCGGGCTGTCGGGGTCCGGGGTGCCGTCGAGGCCGACACCGAGGTCGTTGACGACGACCGTCCGACCGCCCGGTCACCGCTGTGGCCGAGGCCACAGGAACCACCGC
>NZ_JBEYVC010000209.1:0-18061 GCF_040643855.1 Streptomyces sp. NPDC047072
TACGAGGGCTTCCGTCCGGCACGCCGAGAGCACGCACCGAACGCCGCCCGGCCCGCCCTCCGGGCGGACGACGGGACTTTCGCAACACGCCCTAGCGCGCCCCGGACGTCTCGGGGAGCCGGGCCGAGCCCGCCTTCCGCTGCGGGATCTCCTTGCCGTCCGAGCCCACGACCTTGCGGTCGCCGAGGGACGCGTCGAGCGGCACGGTCTTCTGGATCTCCTTGGCGATCATGATGCAGACCTTGTCCGGCCAGGGCGTGTACGTCACCGTGACCGCCACCTCGTCCGCGCTCTCGTCCGCCGAGGCCCGGTAGTCGCCGCACACCCCGCCGGTGAAGCTCACGGTCAGCTCCGTGCCGTCGGCCGAGTAGCCGTCCACCTTCATGTCCCGGGTCGCCGGAGCGGACGTCGGCTCGTCCGAAGGGGAGGCCGGCGTGGGCGTCGGCGTCGCCGCGCTCGCGATGTACTTCGGGTCGACCGCCGGATACGTCACCGTGAAGGTGTCCGCCGCACCCGCCGACCGCACCTCGAACAGCCACGACGGCACCAGCGCCTGCCGCCCGCTCACGAGCTGCGAGGCCAGTCCGAACTCCGCCTTCTCGACCGTCGCCGTGTTCTGCGCGGGCACGGAGGACGTCGTGGACGTCGACTCACCGCACGGCGCCTCCAGCCGGTCCTTCAGGGGTACGGGGCTGGCGCAGCCGCCGATGCCCATGCGGTGGTCGGTCCCGCCCGCCCCCGCGTTCAGCAGCGCCAGCGTCTTCGCCGCGCTCAGCACGGGGTACGTGGCGCTCTTGACCGGCGCCTTGAGGAGACCGCTGCCGCCCACGACCTCGCCCTGCGCGTTCACGATGACGCCGGTCGACCAGCCGTACGTGGTCACCCCGCCGACCACCGGATCGGCGTTCACGACCCGCTGGGCGCCCATGACCTGGGTCGCGTCGAGTTTCGCGGTGTCCTGACCCACCGCCTTGAGCACGGGCGCGGCCGCCTTCTTCGCGGCCGCCTCGCCGACCGGGTCGCCGGTCTGGGCGGCCATCGGACACACGGTCTCACTCTTGCAGTCGTCGCTGCCGGTGGAGTACCGCGCGAAGGTCCACGAGCTCGGCGCCTGGGCGTTCACCTGGAGCGTCGCGCCCGCGCCGTCCCGGGTGCCGACCTGCCAGACCCGGCCCCGTTCGACGGGGGTGCCCTCGACGCCGAGTGCCTTCGCCAGCCGGACGACGTCCTCCTTGCCGACCGTGCCGGTGGTCCGGTACACCGGCGCGGAACCGGGCCCGTCCGGGAGCTTCCCGTCGGCCTTGTAGGTCACCCCGTACGGATTCGGCTCCCCGGGCGCGATCCCGTTCTGCCCGCTCCCGCTCTCGGCGTACCCGTCGAGCGCTAGCAGCGGGGGAGCGTCGTCCCCGGAAGCACCGGCGGTCGCACGGTCGTCACCGCCACCGGACGCCGTAGCGGCGAAGTAGGCCCCGCCCCCGCCGACGAGCAGCACGGCGGCGGCCACGGCGGCGATGGCGACGGGAGAACGACGGCGTGACGGGTGGGGGACGCCGGCGTCCTCGTCCCGGGGGACTTCGGGGGCGTCCTCGGAGTCGTCCTCGCCGGAGGCTTCCGCGGACGCGGGGGGCTCCTCGCCGGGCGACTCCTCGGAGAGGCCCTCACTCTCGACAGCGCTCGGTTCCGTAACGCTGGAGGATTCCTCGCCCTCGCCGGCCGCCTTCGCGGGTGCCTCCTCGGAACCCTCCGCCGTGACGCCGGCGCCGTGTTCCGAGACGCCCTGCTCCTCGGCGGAGCCGCCGGTGTCGTCGTTTTCGGGTCGCTCGGTGTTCACCGCATCGCTCCTTCGCTGCGCAACTGTCCCTCGACCCTGACCCGGCCCTGACAAAAGGGTCGGTCCACGGGTCGTATCCCGCATCCCCTCGACGGGGGACGGCGATGGGACGCAGCGGGGGAGCGCACGGTTCCCCGAAAAGCGCCGACGCGGGAAAACGCGCCGACGCCGGCGGGTTTCAGTAGCCGTACACCGCCATCGCGTCCAGCAGCCGCGCGGAACCCTCCGGCACGGTCACGCCGTGGATGAGCGACGGCGGCACCGGAAGGGACACGACCCGCTCGGGTGCCGCCCAGTGCGGAGTCATCCGGGCGCAGTCGCCGAGCAGCGCGGCGAGGTCGCCCTCCACAGGGGACGGAGCGGGTGCGTACAGCTCGAGGTTCGTCATGACGGCACCGTATGCACGCGGGAGCCCGCGAAGAAAGATCTACTATCGGGTAGTTTCACCTGCTTCAGCGCCCCGCCGACCACCTCGCAGTGCTCTATACGGACCCGATAGCGTTAACCGTCAATACGCCCTCCCGTCTCCCGCCACCGCCCTTCCAATGAGCGCTAACGCGCGCCCCTTCTTACTCTCAGGAGAGTCCCGTCGTGCGCATCGCAGTCACCGGCTCCATCGCCACCGACCACCTCATGACCTTCCCCGGCCGTTTCGCCGACCAATTCGTCGCGGACCAGCTGCACACGGTCTCGCTCTCCTTCCTGGTCGACAACCTCGACGTCCGCCGGGGTGGTGTCGGCGCGAACATCGCGTTCGGCATGGGACAGCTCGGCACGGACCCGATCCTCGTCGGCGCCGCGGGCTTCGACTTCGACGAGTACCGCTCCTGGCTGGACCGGCACGGCGTCGACACCGACTCGGTCCGGATCTCCGAGACCCTGCACACCGCCCGCTTCGTGTGCACCACGGACGCCGACCACAACCAGATCGGCTCCTTCTACACGGGCGCGATGAGCGAGGCCCGCCTCATCGAGCTCAAGACGGTCGCCGACCGGGTCGGCGGACTCGACCTCGTCCTGATCGGCGCCGACGACCCGGAGGGCATGCTCCGGCACACCGAGGAGTGCCGCTCCCGCGGTATCCCGTTCGCCGCCGACTTCTCCCAGCAGATCGCCCGCATGAACGGCGACGAGATCCGGATCCTGCTGGAGGGCGCGACGTACCTCTTCTCCAACGAGTACGAGAAGGGGCTCATCGAGTCGAAGACGGGCTGGTCGGACGCGGAGATCCTGACGAAGGTGGGGCACCGGGTCACCACGCTCGGCGCGCAGGGGGTGCGGATCGAGAAGGCCGGCGAGGAGCCGATCGTCGTCGGCTGCCCGGAGGAGGAGCGCAAGGCGGACCCGACGGGCGTGGGCGACGCGTTCCGCGCGGGGTTCCTGTCGGGGCTGGCGTGGGGGGTCTCGCTGGAGCGGGCCGCGCAGGTCGGGTGCATGCTGGCGACTCTCGTCATCGAGACGGTGGGTACGCAGGAGTACCAGTTGCGGCGGGGGCACTTCATGGAGCGGTTCACCAAGGCGTACGGGGACGATGCCGCGTCGGAGGTCCAGGGGCATCTGGGCTGAGTGTTGTCTGCGGGTGCGTGGGGGCTGGTCGCGCAGTTCCCCGCGCCCCTGAAAGATCTAACTGGTCCGGCGGATCACATACGCCGTTCCTCTTTCTGACGGCTCCTCTCCTACGTACTCCTGTTCCCGCATCTCGCACCATGCCGGGATGTCCAGGCGGGCCGCCTCGTCGTCCGACAGGACGCGGACCGTGCCCCCTACCGGCACGTCTCCGATCACCTTCGCCAGTTCGATGACCGGGATCGGGCAGCGCTTGCCGAGGGCGTCGACCACCAGTGTGTCCTCGTGTACGACGGCTGAAGGGGCCGCTGCTCCCAGCTGTTCCCTGACCGCCCGCACCGCCCCCGGCAGTACCGCGAGGAACCGGTCGACGTCCTCCTCCGGTGTCCCCATCGGCAACGACACCCGCACATTCCCCTCACTCAGTACGCCCATCGCCTTCAGCACATGGCTGGGTGTCAGCGTGCTGCTCGTGCAGGACGAGCCGGAGGAGACCGAGAAACCCTCGCGGTCCAGGGCGTGCAGCAGGGTCTCTCCGTCGACATAGAGACAGGAGAAGGTGACGAGCCCGGGCAGCCGGTGCGTGGGATCGCCGACCACCTCCACGTCCGGCACCTGCTGCGGCACCCGCGTCCGGATCCGCTCCGTCAGCTCCCGCAGCCGTACCGCCTCTTGCGCCGCCTCCGCCCGCACCGCCCGCAGCGAGGCGGCGGCCGCCACGATCGCCGGCAGGTTCTCGAAACCGGGCGCCCGCCCCGACTCGCGCTCGTCGGCGGGCCCTTGGGGCGAGAACCGGACACCTTTCCGTACGGCGAGCAGCCCGACCCCGGACGGCCCGCCCCACTTGTGCGCACTGCCCGTCAGCACCGACCAGCCCTCCTCGACCGGCCCCCACCCGAGCGACTGCGCCGCGTCCACCAGCAACGGCACCCCGGCCTCCCGGCACACCCCCGCCACCTCACCCACCGGCTGCACGGTCCCCACCTCGTGGTTGGCCGACTGGAGACACGCGAGCGCGGTGTCGGGCCGCAGGACATCGGCGTACGACTGCGCACGGACCGCCCCCGTACGCCCCACCGGAACCTCGGTCACATCGAACAACTCCGCCGAATGGAGCACGGACGAGTGTTCAACAGCTGACACGATCAGGTGACGCCCGATACGCCGCCGCCCGGCCATCACCCCGGCGATCCCGCTGTGCACGGCCCGAGTACCGGAGGAAGTGAAGGTCAGCTCATCGACCCGACACCCCACAGCCTCAGCGGCGGCCTCCCGAGCGGCATCCAGCAACAACCGAGCCCGCCGCCCTTCCCGATAGAGCCGGGAGGGATCAGCCCACCCTTCGTCAAGGGCCGCCAACAGCGCCTGACGGGCTATGGGATGGAGAGGGGCACCGGAAGCAGCGTCAAAGTAAGACACACGCCAACGCTAACCCGCCCAGGGGCGCGGGGAACTGCGCGACCAGCCCAAACGCACCCGCAGCCGCCAATCCAGCGAACCCCCGACCCACTAGGCACCCCTCCCCGCGAACCCTCGGAGAGCGTCGGCTAGGGTTTGGTCCGCATAAACATCCAAACCCCTGCCCGACGCAGGGCGGCGACCGACCAGATGAGCAGGCAGGCCGCAGCCGATCCGCGCGGGCGAGACTCTCGGGAAGGCGCTACGTGAGTCCCAACGGCTCCGACCGCTCGCCGCGGCGCCCGATGCGGCGGAAGCTGCTGCAGGCAATGACTGCGGGCCTGGTCCTGGCGACCGCCACCGGTTGCACATACAAGGACTTTCCCCGCCTAGGTATGCCCACCCCCACCACGGAAGAGGCTCCGCGGATCCTCTCCCTCTGGCAGGGCTCCTGGGCCGCCGCGCTGGCCACCGGCGTGCTGGTGTGGGGCCTGATCCTGTGGAGCACCATCTTCCACCGGCGCAGCCGCACCAAGGTCGAGGTCCCTCCGCAGACCCGGTACAACATGCCCATCGAGGCGCTGTACACGGTGGTTCCGCTCGTCATCGTCTCGGTCCTGTTCTACTTCACGGCCCGTGACGAGTCGAAGATCCTCAGCCTCAAGAAGGAGCCCGACGTCACCGTCAACGTCGTCGGCTACCAGTGGAGCTGGGCCTTCAACTACATCGAGCCCGTCGCGGGCTCCACGGGCGACGCGAAGACCGACAAGAACCTGGACGCGATTCCGAACCGGTTCAAGGCGGACTTCCCGGCGAACGCCGGCGGTGTCTACGACTTCGGCACGCCCGCCACGAAGAACCCGCAGACCGGCAACCCCGGCCCGACCCTCTGGCTCCCCAAGGGCAAGACGGTCCGCTTCGTCCTCACCTCGCGTGACGTCATCCACTCCTTCTGGGTGGTGCCGTTCCTGATGAAGATGGACGTCATCCCGGGCCACACCAACTCCTTCGAGGTGACCCCCAACAAGGAGGGCACCTTCCTGGGCAAGTGCGCCGAGCTCTGCGGCGTCGACCACTCCCGGATGCTGTTCAACGTGAAGGTCGTCTCCCCGGAGCGCTACGAGCAGCACCTCAAGGACCTCGCCAAGAAGGGGCAGACCGGTTACGTTCCCGCGGGCATCGAGCAGACCGCCCACGAGAAGAACCGGGAGACGACGAACCTGTGAGCATCCTCAACGAACCCCAGGGTGCCGCGGCAGCAGGGTCCCACTACGCGGACGAACTGCCGGTCCGGCGCCAGAACCGCGGCAGTGTGGTCGTCAAGTGGCTCACCACCACTGACCACAAGACGATCGGGACGATGTACCTGGTCACGTCGTTCGCGTTCTTCCTGATCGGCGGCGTGATGGCGCTCCTCATGCGCGCCGAACTCGCCCGGCCCGGTCTGCAGATCATGTCGAACGAGCAGTTCAACCAGGCGTTCACGATGCACGGCACGATCATGCTGCTGATGTTCGCGACGCCGCTGTTCGCCGGTTTCACGAACTGGATCATGCCGCTGCAGATCGGCGCGCCCGACGTGGCGTTCCCGCGGCTGAACATGTTCGCCTACTGGCTCTACCTGTTCGGCTCGACGATCGCGGTGGGCGGTTTCCTCACCCCGTCCGGCGCCGCCGACTTCGGCTGGTTCGCCTACAGCCCGCTCTCGGACGCGGTCCGCAGCCCGGGCATCGGCGCCGACCTGTGGATCATGGGTCTGGCCTTCTCCGGCTTCGGCACCATCCTCGGCGCGGTCAACTTCATCACCACGATCATCTGCATGCGCGCCCCCGGCATGACGATGTTCCGCATGCCGATCTTCGTGTGGAACGTGCTGCTGACCGCGGTGCTGGTCCTGCTCGCCTTCCCCGTCCTCGCCGCCGCGCTGTTCGCGCTGGAGGCGGATCGGAAGTTCGGGGCACACGTCTTCGACTCGGCCAACGGCGGCGCCCTGCTGTGGCAGCACCTCTTCTGGTTCTTCGGCCATCCAGAGGTGTACATCATCGCCCTGCCGTTCTTCGGCATCATCTCCGAGGTCATCCCGGTCTTCTCCCGCAAGCCGATGTTCGGCTACATGGGCCTGATCGCCGCGACGATCGCGATCGCCGGTCTCTCCGTGACCGTGTGGGCGCACCACATGTACGTCACCGGCGGTGTGCTCCTGCCGTTCTTCTCCTTCATGACCTTCCTCATCGCCGTACCGACGGGCGTGAAGTTCTTCAACTGGATCGGAACGATGTGGAAGGGGTCACTGAGTTTCGAGACCCCGATGCTCTGGGCCACCGGCTTCCTGATCACCTTCACCTTCGGTGGTCTGACCGGTGTCATCCTGGCCTCGCCCCCGCTGGACTTCCACGTCTCGGACTCGTACTTCGTGGTGGCGCACTTCCACTACGTCGTCTTCGGCACCGTCGTCTTCGCGATGTTCTCCGGCTTCCACTTCTGGTGGCCGAAGTTCACCGGCAAGATGCTCGACGAGCGCCTCGGCAAGATCACGTTCTGGACGCTGTTCATCGGCTTCCACGGCACCTTCCTGGTCCAGCACTGGCTGGGCGCCGAGGGCATGCCGCGCCGGTACGCCGACTATCTGGCGGCCGACGGCTTCACCGCCCTGAACACGATCTCGACGATCAGCTCCTTCCTGCTCGGCCTGTCGATCCTGCCGTTCCTCTACAACGTGTGGAAGACGGCCAAGTACGGCAAGCCGGTCGGCGTCGACGACCCGTGGGGCTACGGCCGCTCGCTCGAGTGGGCGACCTCCTGCCCGCCGCCGCGCCACAACTTCCTCACCCTGCCGCGGATCCGCAGTGAATCCCCGGCGTTCGACCTGCACCACCCGGAGATCGCCGCTCTCGACCAGCTCGAGAACGCCGGTCACGGCGAGAAGGCTCTGGCCGGCAACGGCGGCAAGGAGGCCGGCAAGTGAAGATCCAGGGTCGGATGTTCATCTGGCTGAGCGTCTTCATCCTCGTCATGGCGATCGTCTATGGCGTGTGGTCGAAGGAGCCGGCCGGTACCACGGCGCTCTTCCTGGCCTTCGGGCTGTCCATCATGATCGGCTTCTACCTGGGCTTCACGGCCCGGCGGGTGGACGCCGGCGCGCAGGACAACAAGGAGGCCGACGTCGCGGACGACGCCGGTGAGGTCGGGTTCTTCAGCCCGCACAGCTGGCAGCCGCTCGCCCTCGGCTTCGGCGGCGCCCTCGCCTTCCTGTCGGTCGCGATCGGCTGGTGGCTGCTGTACTTCTCGGTGCCGGTCATCATGATCGGCCTGTACGGCTGGGTCTTCGAGTACTACCGCGGCGAGAACCGCACGCAGTAGCACGGGACGAGGCACACAGGGGCCCGGACACTCCGTCAGGAGAGTCCGGGCCCCCGCTTTTGCCGCAAATGCAGGAAGGGGCGTCCCTCGTACGTGTCACCCGGCGTGCCGTGATTGACCCCGCTTCCTAGCGTGAGGTCATGAGCCACGCACCCCGCACCCGTACCGTCGTCAGCTGCACCCTGCTGGTGATCGCCCTCGGCGCGGGCCTCACGGCCTGCGGCAGCGACGGCCACCCGCTGTCCGCCGAGCCGTACGACGCGGCGGACCAGATCGCCTTCAACGGCCCCACGGGGGACGGGAAGAAGGCCGACCCGGACAAGCCCCTGGAGGTCACCGCCGAGGACGACGACGGCCGGATCACGGACGTCACGGCGATGGACGCCACAGGCCGCTATGTGACGGGCGAACTCTCCGCCGACGGCTCCCGCTGGCACAGCACCTCCCCGCTGGCCGCGGACGCCCACTACACGGTCCGGGTGAGCACCGAGGACGAGGACGGGGCGCCCGGCCGCAAGGTCCTCGACTTCGACACCAGCAGGCCCACCGGCAAGAAGCGGCTGACCGTCACCTTCGGCCCCAGGACGGGCACGTACGGCGTCGGCCAGCCCGTCACCGCCGAACTGAGCCTGCCGGTCAGGGACAAGGCGCAGCGGGCGATCGTGGAGCGCGCCCTGAGGGTCGACTCCACGCCCGCCGTGGCCGGCACCTGGTACTGGGTCAGCGACAAGGAACTCCACTACCGGCCCCGGGAGTACTGGCCCGCCCACGCCACCCTCCAGGTCCGCAGCGACCTGGAGGGCGTCAAGATCGGCGACCGGCTCTGGGGCGGCCGGGCCAAGCCGGTGAAGCTGACCATCGGCGACCGGATCATCGCCGTGACGGACGCCTCGTCGCACGCGATGACGGTCTACCGCAACGGCGAGGTCATCAACGAGCTCCCGGTGACCACCGGCAAGCCCGGCTTCGAGACCCGCAACGGCGTCAAGGTCGTCCTCGGCAAGGAGTACTTCGTACGGATGCGCGGCACCAGCATCGGCATCGCCGAGGGCTCGTCGGAGTCGTACGACCTCCCGGTCTACTACGCCACCCGGCTCACCTGGAGCGGCGAGTACGTCCACGCCGCGCCCTGGTCGGTCGGCTCCCAGGGCTACGAGAACGTCAGCCACGGCTGCACCGGGCTGTCCACCTCCAACGCCGAGTGGTTCTTCGACACCGTCCACGAGGGCGACGTGGTGAAGGTCGTCAACTCCGAGGGCGACACGATGGAGACCTTCGGCAACGGCTTCGGCGACTGGAACCTGAACTGGAAGAAGTGGCGCGGGGGCAGCGCCCTCGCCTCCGGCACACAGGACGGCCCCAGCCCGGCCGAGCGGGCCAGGCTGAGGCCGGAGAGCGTCTGAGCGGGCTCTAGGCGCTCAGGGCCTTCCGGTCCCGCAGCAGGGACGCCAGCGCGGCGGCGAACTCCACCGGGTCCACCGGATGGGTCACCGCCGCCTCCGCGCGGCTCCAGGTGGCCAGCCAGGCGTCCTGCGGGCGGCCGATGAGCAGCAGCACCGGCGGGGCGTTGAAGACCTCGTCCTTGATCTGCCGGCACAGGCCCATGCCGCCCATCGGCACGGCCTCGCCGTCGAAGACGCAGACGTCGATCCCGCCCTTGTCCAGCTCCTTGAGCACCGCGGCCGCGGTGGCGCACTCCACGAACTCGACCACGGGGACGTCGGGGGCCGGCCGCCTGCCGGTGGCGAGCCGTACCTGCTCGCGCGTGTTGGAATCGTCGCTGTAGACCAGCACGGTGGCGGTCGGCTGCATTGTTCCTCCGGGACGTCATCGTCGTAAGGACAGGCGCGTTGGGGCGGATGCTACTCCTGCCGCCACGCCCATGAACACCACGTCAACACCGGTTCGGGGGACCAAGACACTCCGAACGGCACCCCCGGAGTGAGGGCGGGATAAGCGACCGACATAATGTCGGTCGTGGCGACAGCAACGACAGTAGAAACCGGGCACGCGCACCCGTCGGTCAATCGACCGAACCTCACCAGCGTCGGAACCATCATCTGGCTGAGTTCCGAGCTGATGTTCTTCGCGGCCCTCTTCGCGATGTACTTCACCCTGCGATCGGTGACGGGACCCGACCACTGGAAGGAAATGGCGTCCAGCCTGAACTTCCCGTTCTCGGCGACGAACACCACGATCCTGGTGCTCTCCTCCCTCACCTGCCAGCTCGGCGTCTTCGCCGCCGAGCGCGGTGACGTGAAGAAGCTCCGGGGCTGGTTCATCGTCACGTTCATCATGGGCGCGATCTTCATCGGCGGTCAGATCTTCGAGTACACCGAGCTGGTGAAGAAGGACGGGCTCTCCCTGTCCTCCGACCCGTACGGCTCGGTGTTCTACCTGACCACCGGCTTCCACGGCATGCACGTGACGGGCGGCCTCATCGCGTTCCTGTTCGTTCTCGGGCGTACCTACGCGGCCAAGAGGTTCACCCACGAGCAGGCGACCGCGGCCATCGTCGTGTCCTATTACTGGCACTTCGTCGACGTCGTCTGGATCGGCCTCTTCGCCACGATCTACATGATCAAGTAGCCGGGCCCGCTCCCGACATCGCAAGCATCGACGCAGAAGATCCTGACACCGGGGTAATCCGTGAAAAAGCTCTCCGCACGACGACGCCACCCCTTGGCGGCGCTCGTCGTCCTACTCCTCGCGCTGGCATGCACCGGGGGGCTGTACGCCGTGTTCGCGCCCGCGAGCAAGGCGCAGGCCGATGAAACCGCCCAGTCCCTGGCCATCGACGAGGGCAAGAAGCTCTTCGCCGTCGGCTGCGCCAGCTGCCACGGCACCGGGGGTCAGGGATCCTCCGACGGCCCGAGCCTCGTGGGCGTCGGCGCCGCGGCCGTCGACTTCCAGGTCGGCACCGGCCGTATGCCGGCCCAGCAGCCGGGCGCACAGGTCCCGCGCAAGAAGGTCGTCTACACGCAGGCCGAGATCGACCAGCTGGCCGCGTACATCTCCTCGCTGGGTGCCGGTCCGTCCGTCCCGACCGAGGCGGAGTACGGCCCCGACGGCGCCGACATCGCCAAGGGCGGCGAGCTGTTCCGCACCAACTGCGCGCAGTGCCACAACTTCACCGGCAAGGGCGGTGCGCTGACGCACGGCAAGTTCGCGCCGACGCTCGAGGGCGTCGACCCGAAGCACATCTACGAGGCCATGCAGACCGGCCCGCAGAACATGCCGTCGTTCCCCGACACCACGCTGTCGGAGCAGAACAAGAAGGACATCATCGCGTACCTGAACGCGGTCAACGGCGACGACACCGTGAGCCCCGGCGGCCTTGAGCTGGGCGGTCTCGGCCCGGTCTCCGAAGGCCTGTTCGCCTGGATCTTCGGCCTCGGCGCGCTGATCGCGGTCGCCGTCTGGGTCGCCGCTCGGACCGCAAAGGCCAAGAAGTCATGAGTAGCCAAGACATTCCAGAAGAGAACCTGCCCGCAGAGCAGGACGCGCACGGCGCGGTAGGGGTGGCGGACGACAAGAACCCGTTCGCCGACCCCGGCCTGCCGCCCCACGAGCACCGGGTGCAGGACATCGACGAGCGGGCCGCCAAGCGGTCCGAGCGCACGGTGGCCATGCTGTTCACCGTCTCGATGCTCTCCACGGTCGGCTTCATCGCCTCGTACGTGGGCATCCCCCACGACAAGTCGATCTTCGTCTTCCCGATCGGCCACATCAACGCGCTGAACTTCGCGCTGGGCCTGACCCTCGGTCTCGCCCTCTTCGCGATCGGCGCGGGCGCGGTCCACTGGGCCCGCACCCTGATGTCCGACGAGGAGATCGCCGACGAGCGGCACCCGATCGAGGCGGCCCCCGAGGTCAAGGCCAAGGTCATGGCCGACTTCAAGCAGGGCGCCAAGGAGTCCGCGCTCGGCCGTCGCAAGCTGATCCGCAACACGATGTTCGGCGCGCTGGCCCTGTTCCCGCTCTCCGGCGTCATGCTGCTGCGCGACCTCGGCCCGCTGCCCGGCACCAAGCTGCGCCACACCCTGTGGGCCAAGGGCAAGCTGCTCGTCAACATGAACACCAACGAGCCGCTGCGTCCCGAGGACGTCGCGGTGGGCTCCCTCACCTTCGCCAAGCCCGAGGGCCTGGAGGAGCACGACGAGGAGTTCCAGACCGAGATCGCCAAGGCCGCCCTGATGATCGTCCGGATCCAGCCGGACAACATCAAGGACAAGCGCGAGCTCGAGTGGTCGCACGAGGGCATCGTCGCGTACTCGAAGATCTGCACCCACGTCGGTTGCCCGATCTCCCTGTACGAGCAGCAGACGCACCACGTGCTCTGCCCCTGCCACCAGTCCACCTTCGACCTCTCCGACGGCGCCCGGGTGATCTTCGGCCCCGCCGGCCACGCCCTGCCGCAGCTGCGGATCGGCGTGAACGACGAGGGCTACCTCGAAGCACTCGGTGACTTCGCGGAGCCCGTCGGTCCTGCTTTCTGGGAGCGCGGATGAGCACTACAGAGACCACCGGGTCGCGCTCGCGCGACAAGGCCCCGGCCGGCGAGCGCGTCGCCGACTGGGCGGACGGCCGCCTCGGGATCTACTCCCTGGCCAAGTCCAACATGCGCAAGATCTTCCCCGACCACTGGTCGTTCATGTTGGGCGAGGTCTGCCTCTACAGCTTCATCATCATCATCCTCACGGGTGTGTATCTGACGCTGTTCTTCCACCCGTCGATGAACGAGGTGGAGTACCACGGCAGCTACGTCCCGCTGCAGGGCCAGCTGATGTCCGAGGCGTTCAACTCGACCATGCACATCTCCTTCGATGTGCGCGGTGGTCTGCTGATCCGGCAGATCCACCACTGGGCGGCGCTGATCTTCCTCGCCGGCATGTTCGTGCACATGATGCGGGTGTTCTTCACGGGCGCGTTCCGCAAGCCGCGTGAGGTCAACTGGCTGTTCGGCTTCCTGCTGTTCGTCCTCGGCATGTTCACCGGCTTCACCGGTTACTCGCTCCCGGACGACCTGCTCTCCGGCACCGGTGTCCGCTTCATGGAGGGCGCGGTCCTGTCCGTGCCGATCGTCGGCACGTACCTGTCGTTCTTCCTCTTCGGCGGCGAGTTCCCGGGCGGCGACTTCGTGGCCCGCTTCTACTCGGTCCACATCCTGCTGCTGCCGGGCATCATGCTCGGTCTGGTGGTCGGCCACCTGATCCTGGTCTTCTACCACAAGCACACGCAGTTCGCGGGCCCCGGAAAGACCAACAAGAACGTCGTCGGCATGCCGCTGCTGCCGGTCTACATGGCCAAGGCCGGAGGCTTCTTCTTCCTGGTCTTCGGTGTCATCGCGGCCATCGCGGCGGTCGCCTCGATCAACCCGATCTGGTCCATGGGCCCCTACCGTCCGGACCAGGTGTCGACCGGCGCCCAGCCCGACTGGTACATGGGCTTCTCCGAGGGCCTGATCCGTGTCATGCCGGGCTGGGAGATCAACTTCTGGGGCCACACGCTGGTCCTGGGCGTGTTCATCCCGCTGGTGATCTTCCCGCTGGTCCTGGTCTCGATCGCGGTCTACCCGTTCATCGAGTCCTGGGTCACCGGCGACAAGCGCGAGCACCACATCCTGGACCGGCCGCGCAACGCCCCGACGCGTACCGCGTTCGGTGCCGCGTGGATCTCCTGGTACTTCGTGCTGCTGATCGGTGGCGGCAACGACCTGTGGGCCACGCACTTCCACCTGTCGATCAACTCCATCACCTGGTTCGTACGGGTCGGCTTCTTCGTGGTGCCGGTCCTGGTGTTCCTCGCCACCAAGCGGGTCTGCCTCGGCCTCCAGCGCCGGGACAAGGACAAGGTGCTGCACGGGCGCGAGTCCGGCATCATCAAGCGCCTGCCGCACGGTGAGTTCATCGAGGTGCACGAGCCGCTCAGCCAGGAGCAGCTGCACACGCTCACGGCGCACGAGCAGTACGCGCCGGCCGAGATCGGCCCCACGGTCGACGAGAACGGCGTCGAGCGGAAGGTCGGACGGTCGCAGAAGCTGCGCGCCAAGCTCAGCGAGGCGTACTACGGCGAGGAAGCCCAGATCGCCAAGCCGACCGTCGAGGAGTACAAGGAGATCACGAGCGGCCACGGCCACCACTGATCACTGTTTGTCGCTGCGCTCGCCACGCGCGGTGGAAGGGCCCCCGTCCGGTCTTCGGACGGGGGCCCTTCGCCATGCTCCGGGCTGGATAGGGTGGCGGCGAACACACCTTTATTCGAAGTACGACGATCAGGAGCGGCCGTATGAGCGCTGTGACCCCCGCTGGAGGCGACACCGCGGCGGGCCGTTCCTGGCCCGAGGTGCTGAACGCGCTGCTGTACGGCCGCGACCAGAGCGCCGACGCGACGGCCTGGGCGATGGACCAGATCATGCGGGGCGAGGCGACCGACGCGCAGATCGCCGGTTTCGTGGTGGCCCTGCGGGCCAAGGGCGAGACCGTCGAGGAGATCACCGGCCTGGTGCGGGCGATGTACGAGCACGCGAACGTCATCGAGGTGTCCGGGCCGAACGTCGACATCGTCGGCACGGGCGGGGACGGCGCGAAGACGGTCAACATCTCCACGATGTCGGCGCTCGTGGTCGCCGGAACGGGCGCGAAGGTCGTCAAGCACGGCAACCGCGCGGCCTCCTCGGCGTCGGGTTCCTCGGACGTCCTGTCGCACCTCGGCGTCAACCTCGACCTGACCCCGCAGCGGGTGGCCGAGGTGGCCGAGGAGGCCGGAATCACCTTCTGCTTCGCCATCAAGTTCCATCCGGCGCTGCGTCACGCGGGCGCCGCACGCGGCCAGTTGGGCATCCGCACGGTGTTCAACGCCCTCGGTCCGTTGACCAACCCGGCGAAGGTGAAGGCGCAGGCGGTGGGGGTCGCCGACCCGCTGATGGCGCCGATCGTCGCCGGCGTCTTCGCCGAGCGCGGCAACTCCTCCCTGGTCTTCCGCGGCGACGACGGCCTCGACGAGCTGACGACCACCGCGACGTCCCGGGTCTGGCTCGTCCGCGACGGCAAGGTCACCGAGGAGACCTTCGACCCGAGGGACGTCGGCCTCGACCTCGTGCCCGTCGAGGCCCTGCGGGGCGGCGACCCGGCACACAACGCCGAGGTCGCCCGCAGACTGCTG
Source organism: Streptomyces sp. NPDC047072 (assembly GCF_040643855.1). Lineage (NCBI taxonomy): Bacteria > Bacillati > Actinomycetota > Actinomycetes > Kitasatosporales > Streptomycetaceae > Streptomyces > Streptomyces sp. NPDC047072. The sequence continues at coordinate 15,320 of NZ_JBEYVC010000209.1, forward strand.
GACGGCGAGAGAGGCCCGGTGCGGGACGCCGTGCTCCTGAACTCCGCCGCCGCGCTGGTGGCCCTGAACCCCGGCTCCGGGACGCTCGCCGAGCAGCTGCGGGCCGGGATGGACCAGGCCGCCGAGTCGATCGACTCGGGGGCGGCGAAGCGGGCGCTGGAGCGCTGGGTGGCCGCCAGCAACGCCTGACGCACGCGGGGACGTCGTCCCGCGATCCGGACACGGGTTGCGGGCCGACGATCACATCGCGTACGTTCTTTGACCAGGTCATGAGTGACAGTCATGAGGCCCCGGCCGACTGTCCGGCAACCCTCCGTCCGTGGCGGGGTGCCCCGGGTGAAGACCAGGCCGTGAACAGCAAGGTTCATGGCAAGCGCGGATCCCTCCTGAAACCAGGGATCCTGGTCCTTCGAGGGGTTGCCATGTCTGTCTCCACCGTTGCCGCCGCCCAGGCTGTTTGTGCCCAGTTGCCCGTTCTGGGCCGGGATGTCACCGTCCCGCTCGTCACCGGTGGCGAGGTCACCTACGCGGCCCTCGACTACGCGGCCAGCGCCCCCGCTCTCCAGCGCGTCTGGGACGACGTGGCCGCCTACGCGCCCTACTACGGCAGCGTGCACCGCGGGGCCGGCTACCTCTCCCAGCTCTCGACCGACCTCTTCGAGAACGCCCGGAAGACCGTCGCGGAGTTCCTGGACTGCCGTGAGGACGACCAGCTGATCTTCACCCGGTCGACCACCGACTCGCTCAACCTCCTCGCCGCGGCCCTCCCCGCGAACTGCCAGGTCTTCGTCTTCGAGACCGAGCACCACGCGAGCCTGCTGCCCTGGAAGGACGCCCGGGTCACCTACCTCAACGCCCCGCGCACCCCGCGCCAGGCCGTCGAGACCCTGGAGAAGGCCCTCGCCGACCGCGACCCTCAAGGCCCGGCCCTGGTCTGCGTCACCGGCGCCTCCAACGTCACCGGTGAGCTGTGGCCCGTACGTGAGTTGGCCGCCGCGGCCCACGCCCACGGCGCCCGGATCGTCCTCGACGCCGCCCAGCTCGCCCCGCACCACCCCGTCTCCGTGCAGGACCTCGACGTCGACTGGGTCGCCTTCTCCGGCCACAAGCTCTACGCCCCCTTCGGATCCGGTGTCCTGGCCGGCCGCGCGGACTGGCTCAAGGCGGCTGCCCCCTACCTCGCGGGCGGCGGCGCCAGCCGCAAGGTCACCCGGCGCGAGGACGGCGGCGTGGACGTGGAGTGGCACGACAGCGCCGCCCGCCACGAGGCCGGCTCCCCGAACGTCATCGGCGCCTACTCCATCGCCTCCGCCTGCAAGGCCCTCACCGAGGCCGGCTTCGACACCCTGGTCGCCCGTGAGCAGCACCTGATCGAGAAGGTGAAGGCGGGCCTCGCCGAGGTCCCCGAGGTCCGCGTCCTCTCCCTCTTCGGCGACGACGCCCCCCGCGTCGGCGTGATCTCCTTCGTCGTCGAGGGCTGGAACAGCTCCCACTTCGCCGCCGCCCTCTCCGCCGAGTACGGCATCGGCGTCCGCGACGGCCTCTTCTGCGCCCACCCCCTCGTCCGCACCCTGCTCGGCAGCGACCCGCAGAGCCAGGGCGAGTGCGGCGCCCCCGAGGCCGCGCCCGGCGAGAAGTCCCTCAACGCGATCCGGGTGAGCTTCGGCGCGGGCACCCCGGACGAGCATGTGGAGCGTTTCGTGAAGGCAGTGAAGGAACTGGTGACGGACGGCGCGAAGTGGCGCTACCGCACCGAGGACGGGCGCTGCGTCCCGGCCGTCTGACCCTCTGACCCTTACCTACGGCGTATACGCTCGCCCCACAGCCGTACGAGGCAGGGGGAGCGCGGGGTGCAAGAGCTGCGGGAGACCGATCCGCGGACCATCGGACCGTACGGGGTCCTGGGCAGACTCGGGTCGGGCGGCATGGGCGAGGTCTATCTCGCCGAGGCACGCGGCGGGCTGCGGCTCGCGGTGAAGGTGGTGCGGGCCGAGCACGCGGAGGACCGCACCTTCCGGGCCCGCTTCCGGCACGAGGTGCGGGCCGCGCAGACCGTCGGCGGCACCGGCACCTACACCGCGCGGGTCGTGGACGCGGACACCGAGGCGCCGCGGCCCTGGATGGCCACCGAGTTCGTCGAGGGGCCCAACCTGCGGGACGCGGTGCTGGACGGCGGCCCGCTGCCCGCGGACTCGGTACGGCTGCTGGCGGCCGCGCTCGCCGAGGCGCTCGCCGCGATCCACGCCAAGGGGCTGATCCACCGGGACCTCAAGCCCTCCAACATCCTGCTGGCGCCGGAGGGGCCCCGGGTCATCGACTTCGGGATCGTCCGGGCGCTGGAGGGCACCGCGCTGACCAAGACCGGGACGGTCGTCGGCTCGGTCGGCTACGTCTCGCCCGAGCAGATCCGCAACGGCGCCCAGGTGGGCCCCTCCAGTGACGTCTTCTCGCTCGGCGCGGTGCTGGCGTACGCCTCCGGCGGCAAGGAGCCCTTCGGCGAGGGGCAGGATTCGGTCGTTCTGCTGCGGATCCTGACCGGGGACGTGGACCTGTCCGCCGTACCGAAGGAGCATCTGCCGCTCGTGGAGTCCTGTCTGCGGGACGATCCCGCGGCCCGGCCGACGCCCGCGGACGTGGTCGCGGCCACCGGGCACAGGTCGTAGGAGGTCGCCGAGCCGGGCGACCTCCACGTAGGTGTGCTCGGTCTCGTCGGTGTTGCCGTGGCTCGTTGTGTCGGTTCGT
>NZ_JBEYVC010000210.1:0-18014 GCF_040643855.1 Streptomyces sp. NPDC047072
GTCGTCGCCTTGGTGAGCCATTACCTCACCAACAAGCTGATAGGCCGCGGGCTCATCCTTCACCGCCGGAGCTTTCAACCCCCCAAGATGCCTCAAGGAGTGCTATCCGGTATTAGACCCCGTTTCCAGGGCTTGTCCCAGAGTGAAGGGCAGATTGCCCACGTGTTACTCACCCGTTCGCCACTAATCCCCACCGAAGTGGTTCATCGTTCGACTTGCATGTGTTAAGCACGCCGCCAGCGTTCGTCCTGAGCCAGGATCAAACTCTCCGTGAATGCTTTTCACGGGAGCGGAACGGTCGGAGGAATAACCCGACCGTTCACAGCGTCCTCGCTGTGTTCTTCAAAGGAACCTCGTCCCAGCAGATGCTGGAGACGGGGTATCAACATATCTGGCGTTGATTTTTGGCACGCTGTTGAGTTCTCAAGGAACGGACGCTTCCTTCGTACTCACCCTCTCGGGCTTTCCTCCGGGCAGTTTCCCTTCGGTCTTGCGTTTCCGACTCTATCAGATCCTTTCGGGCCTGATTCCCTGTCGGCGGGGCCTTTCGACATTCACTACGTTAGCCGATTCCCTCGCCAACTCATAATCGAGTTCCGCAGGTTTGAATTCAGGCATGCGGACATGACGAATTCGTCCCCGCTGGGGGAAGTCGTAGGTAGTGGTTTGGCCGCTTCCGGCTGCTGGCGATTGCCGTACCCCGTTCAAGCGGCTCGGGCTACGTTACGCGCCTGCCCAAGACGCGTCAACTTGAGCGGCGCCTAGGGACATGGGCCCGATAGGGGCTCACCGTCGGGTCGTTGGCGATCCAGTAGCGCCAGGGGTGGACGCCGCCCTCGCCGGCCACGCCCGTGCGGGGACCGTTGAGTACCTGGTCGGAGGTGACGGGGGTGCCGGTCAGAACCCTCAGCGGGGTCTCGCCGGAGGTGCACGCGTCCGTACCGTCGAGGCTTCGGTCCACCCCCAGGGCCGTGGCCAGGCGGGCCGGCCCTTTGGCCAGTTCCTTGTCATTTCGGGCCGAGAGTCGACGTTTGCGCGCCAGTTCGGCGCCTTCGACCACCTCGCCGGCCCGGAGCAGGACGGCGCTCGCGCGGCCCTCCTCACCACAGACGAGGTTCATGCAGAACCACATGCCGTAGGTGAAGTAGACGTACACATGACCGGGCGGACCGAACATCACGCCGTTGCGGGCCGTGCGGCCGCGATAGGCGTGGGAGCCGGGGTCGCTCTGGCCGTCGTAGGCCTCGACCTCTGTGATGCGGAGCACGATCGGACCGTCCGGGGTGGTTCGGACGAGGAGGCGGCCGAGGAGATCGGGGGCGACCTCCAGTACGGGGCGGTCGAAGAACTCTCGTGGCAGTGGCGTACGGTCCGGGAACGCGATCATGCCGACCGAGGGTAGTCCAGACGGGTGGGTGCCAAGGGGTGGCCAAGGATCCGTCAACTTGCCAGGGTGAGGGCGCGGAACCGACCACGGCCGGATCGCGTTTGTAGGGATCAGGAATCCGCGCGTTGTAAGGAGAGACATGGCGTTCAAGAAGCTGCTCGCGAGCCTTGGTGCCGGTGGGGCTTCGGTGGAGACGGTGCTGACCGAGGTCAACGTCGTCCCGGGTGGTGTCGTCCAGGGCGAGGTGCGGATCCAGGGCGGGTCCGTCGACCAGGAGATCCAGGGGCTGTCGGTCGGGCTCCAGGCCAAGGTCGAGGTCGAGAGCGGTGACCAGGAGTACAAGCAGGACATCGAGTTCACCAAGGTGTCGCTCGGCGGGGCCTTCGAGCTGAAGGCCCAGGGCGTGCACACGGTGCCGTTCGGCCTGGAGATCCCCTGGGAGACGCCGATCACGGTGATCGACGGGCAGCAGCTGCGCGGCATGAACATCGGGGTGACGACCGAGCTGGCGATCGCGCGGGCCGTGGACTCCGGTGACCTGGACCCGATCAACGTGCACCCGCTTCCGGCGCAGAAGGCGATCCTCGACGCCTTCCTCCAGCTGGGCTTCCGCTTCAAGAACGCGGACCTGGAGCGCGGTCACATCCGGGGCACCCGTCAGCAGCTGCCATTCTACCAGGAGATCGAGTTCTTCCCGCCGCAGCAGTACCGCGGGCTGAACCAGGTCGAGTTGAGCTTCGTGGCCGACGGCAACGCCATGGACGTCGTGCTGGAGATGGACAAGAAGCCCGGTCTGTTCAGTGAGGGCAGCGACACCTTCCGGTCCTTCCAGGTGGGTCTGCACGACTTCCACGCCACGGACTGGGCCGGCTACCTCAACCAGTGGCTGTCCGAGGTCGGCAGCAAGCGCAACTGGTTCTAGGCTCGGAACTGCTGATTCCAGTAATCGATCAGGAGGTACCGAGGTGACCGAGCTCAAGCGGCGGCCGCTCCCCCATGACTTCCACCCGCCCGTGCCGTCGTTCACGGTGACGAGCGAGGACGTGCGGGAGGGTGGCACGCTCAAGGACGCTCAGGTCTACGAGGCCGGCAACACCTCTCCGCAGCTGCGCTGGGAGGGCTTCCCGACTGAGACCAAGAGCTTCGCCGTGACCTGCTACGACCCCGACGCCCCTACGGGCAGCGGGTTCTGGCACTGGGTCGTGTTCGACATCCCGGCCTCGGTGACCGAGCTGCCGGTGGGCGCGGGCAGCGGGAAGTTCGAGGGGCTGCCGGAGGGTGCCGTACAGGCGCGCAACGACTACGGGTCGAAGGACTTCGGTGGCGCGGCCCCGCCGGCCGGGGACGGGCCGCACCGGTACGTCTTCACGGTGTACGCCGTGGACCAGGAGAAGCTCGGGCCGGATTCCGACGCCTCTCCCGCCTATGTGGGCTTCAACCTGCGGTTCCACGCGATCGCGCGGGCGCAGCTCATCGGTGAGTACGAGGTGCCCGCCGAAGACTGACGTTCATGGAACGTTTGCCCGCCTCTGGTCTTGGAATTGATCAGGGGCGGGCATTTTTTATTGCGTTGTCCATCTCGGCGTGCCCGGCCAGAGTTGATCCAAGCCCGCCAGGGGGTGGGCCGGTGACGTGGGAGGTGGGCTGGAATGCGGGACACGCTGGTTCTGAACGCGAGCTTCGAGCCGCTGTCGACAGTGACGTTGAACCGAGCCGTCGTTCTGGTGCTCCAGGACAAGGCCGTCGTCGAGCAGTCCCACCCCGAGCTGCGGATGCGCGGAGCCGATGTCGACATACCGGCGCCTCGGGTGATCAGGCTGTGCAGGTATGTGCGGGTGCCGTTCCGAAGACAAGCCCCGTGGTCCAGGCGGGGTGTTCTGGTGCGTGACCGGCACCGGTGCGCGTACTGCGGGCGCAGGGCCACGACCGTGGACCACGTGCTGCCACGGTCCCAGGGCGGGCAGGACACCTGGTTGAACACGGTGGCGTCCTGCGCGGAGGACAACCACCGCAAGGCGAACCGGACTCCGCTGGAGGCGGGGATGCCGTTGCTGCGGGAGCCGTTCGAGCCGACCCCGGCCGACGCGATGCTGCTCTCGCTGGGGCACGAGGACTTCTCGGCGCTGCCGGACTGGTTGGCCGGGGAGGCCGCCTAGCCCGTCACCGTACGAAGAACCGGGGCTCACCTTCCAGGAGGTGGGCCCCGGTCTCGTACCAGCACGCTGTCAGTCGATCTTGGGGTTCTCTCGGCGTTCGGTGCCGCTGTTGCCGTTCGAACCGCCGCCCATGCCGCCGAAGTTGCCCATGGCGCCGGAGAGGCCCTTGAGGGCGTCGCCGATCTCGCTGGGGACGATCCAGAGCTTGTTGGCGTCGCCTTCGGCGATCTTGGGGAGCATCTGGAGGTACTGGTAGCTGAGGAGCTTCTGGTCCGGGTCGCCGGCGTGGATCGCCTCGAAGACCGTGCGGACCGCCTGCGCTTCACCTTCCGCGCGCAGGGCCGCGGCCTTGGCCTCACCCTCGGCGCGCAGGATCTGGGACTGCTTCTCACCCTCGGCGGTGAGGATCGCGGCCTGGCGGGTACCTTCGGCGGTGAGGATCGCGGCGCGCTTGTCACGGTCGGCGCGCATCTGCTTCTCCATCGAGTCCTGGATGGAGGTGGGCGGCTCGATCGCCTTGAGCTCGACGCGGTTGACGCGGATGCCCCACTTGCCGGTGGCCTCGTCGAGGACGCCGCGCAGGGCCGCGTTGATCTCCTCGCGGGAGGTCAGGGTCCGCTCCAGGTCCATGCCACCGATGATGTTGCGGAGCGTGGTGACGGTGAGCTGCTCGATGGCCTGGATGTAGCTGGCGACCTCGTAGGTCGCGGCCCGCGCGTCGGTCACCTGGTAGTAGATGACCGTGTCGATGTTGACGACCAGGTTGTCCTGGGTGATCACCGGCTGCGGCGGGAACGGCACGACCTGTTCACGCAGGTCGATGCGGTTGCGGATGGTGTCGATGAACGGCACCACGATGTTGAGTCCCGCGTTGAGCGTCCGCGTGTAGCGGCCGAAGCGCTCCACGATGGCGGCGCTCGCCTGCGGGATGACCTGGATCGTCTTGATCAGGGCGATGAAGACCAACACCACCAGAATGATCAAGACGATGATGACCGGTTCCATCGTGCTCCCCGTGCCCTTCTCCGCCTCGGCGTTTTCGGAAGATCTTATGCCTGTTGAAGATCTTGCTGGTCGAGTCTGACAGACCGTCGAGTGACTCGTGGTGCGTTCGGTTCAGTTGCATCCGGCGAGGTCACATGACGATCGCCGTGGCTCCCTCGATGTCCACGACGTCCACTTCCTGGCCTGCCTCGTAGGTGCGGTCGACGTCGAGCGCGCGGGCCGACCAGACCTCCCCGGCGAGCTTGATCCGGCCACCCGCGCCGTCGACGCGTTCCAGGACGACGGCCTGCCTGCCCTTCAACGCGTCGATGCCCGTGACGAGTTGGGGGCGTTGTGTGCCGTGCCGGGCCGCGATGGGGCGTACGACGGCGATCAGGGCCACCGAGACGACGGCGAAGACGAGCACCTGGACGACGATGTCACCGCCGAGGCCGGAGGCGACCGCCGCGGCGACGGCGCCCAGCGCGAGCATGCCGAACTCCGGCATCGCGGTCACCACGAGCGGGATTCCGAGCGCTGCCGCGCCGACGAGCCACCACACCCATGCGTCGATGTCGTTCACAGGCTCAATGGTAGGTCCGCGGGTACCGGCTCCGACAGGGCGCGATCCGGCGTGAACCCGCTTCTTACCCGGGTTTTCGCGGGTACTTCACTTGATCACGACAGCGGCAGGCCCTGCGCGGTCCAGCGCTCGCCGACCTGCTCGACGACCAGGGGCAGGCCGAAGCAGAGGGAGAGGTTGCGGGAGGTGAGCTCCAGCTCGATCGGGCCCGCGGCGAGGACCTTGCCCTGGCGGATCATGAGGACGTGGGTGAAGCCGGGGGCGATCTCCTCGACGTGGTGGGTCACCATGAGCATCGAGGGGGCGATCGGGTCGCGCGCGAGCCGGCCGAGACGCCGTACGAGGTCCTCGCGGCCGCCGAGGTCGAGACCGGCGGCGGGCTCGTCGAGGAGGAGCAGCTCGGGGTCGGTCATCAGGGCGCGGGCGATGAGGGTGCGCTTGCGCTCGCCCTCGGAGAGGGTGCCGAACTTGCGGTCCAGGTAGTCGCTCATGCCGAGGCGGTCGAGGAAAGCCCGGGCACGCTGCTCGTCGATGTCCTCGTACTCCTCCTGCCAGCCCGCGGTCATGCCGTACGCGGCGGTGAGCACGGTCTCCAGGACGGTCTGGCGCTTGGGGAGCTTGTCGGACATCGCGATGCCGGCCATGCCGATGCGGGGGCGCAGTTCGAAGACGTCGGTGCCGGGCCTGCCGAGGGTCTCGCCGAGGATCGAGACGCTGCCCTTGCTGGGGTAGAGGTAGCTGGAGGCGAGGTTCAGGAGCGTGGTCTTGCCGGCGCCGTTGGGGCCGAGGATGACCCAGCGCTCGCCCTCCTTGACCGACCAGTCGACCTGGTCCACCAGAGCCCGGCCCTCACGGACCACGGATACGTCCTGAAGCTCCAGAACATCGCTCATGAGCGCGTTGTCTCCCCTTGCAGTGTGACCGGTCTCGGCGTCTCGGCTGTCGCGTGCGCCTGTGGGCGCCTTCGGGCACAGCCCTCAAGGAAATCTACGCCACCGGTCGGCCGCTCCCATCCATCGGTCCGGTCCTTAGTCTGGGGGCATGCTCTCGGAACCACGCTCTGGACGCCTCGCCGCTTGGGGAAATGGCCTTTTGGCCGGACTTGTCTCACCGGACGACGCCGTCCTCGCCATCGTGGGGGACGACGCCATGCACCGGGTCGAAGGTCTGCCGGGCGAGACGGCACCGGTCGGTCTCACCCTCGCCCTGGGGCGCCTCCGCTCCCTCGGCGTGACCGGCCTGCGCGTCGCCCTCCCCGCCCCCGGCCACCCCCTCGGCCTCAGCGGCCCGTCCGAGTTCAACGCCCGGGCCCTGGAGGCCGAGGAGGCGGTCCTCTGTTACGGCGCCGCCCTGGGCCTGGTGCCGGAGGTGTACGAGGCCGGGCCCGCCGGTGACGTCCATGTCGAGGTGATCTGGCACGTCCTGCCGGTCCGCGAGGCCCCGCCGGCGGACGTTCCGTCCCTGGGCGAGGCGGAACGCGAACTGGCGGAAGCCCTCAGGGATGCGACGGAGGTGCTGGCACGGCTGGACGTGGCCGGCTCGGGCCCGGCGGCGGAGGCGGCGATCGACGCGTACCGGGCAAGGGCGGAGCGGGGTCGGGAGGTGCTGGCACCGGGGTACCCGCCGCGAGCGGTACGGGTCCTGGAGCTGGCGCAGCGAGTCGGCCTGCTCGTCTCCCTGGCGACGGAGAACGGCCACGGAGCAGCGGTGACCGCCGGAGAGATGGCGGCGAGGGCCGATGTTCTCCGCCCGGTGGAACGAACGGCCCGCAGAGCCCAGGTGGCCGCGTACAACGCATACGTGGAGGACTTGGAGAGAAGGGTCGGCTGAGCGCCTTCTCCCCTTTCTCCCCCACACACAACGAGGGGCCCCTCAAGTCGCCATTGACTCAAGGGACCCCTCGTCGGCCAAGACCCGACGTCAGTCGTTCACGCCGGTGTTGCCGAAGGCCGGGTTCAGCAGAGCGATGAGGTTGGCGGTGTTGCCGACCACGTTCACCGGGACGTGGACCGGCACCTGGCCGAGGTTGCCCGAGCCGACACCCGGCGACTTGACGGCCGCGCCGTCGGCGCCCGCGTCGGCGACCGCCGCACCGGCGGCAGCACCCGTGGCGATACCGGCGACAGTGAGGGCCACGGCGGCCTTCTTGGCGATGTTCATGAGAAGCGTTCCTCCTGCGTTTGCGTATCCGACCCGGCCACGGGTCGTGTGCTGGCACAACGCCGGAAGATCGCCGGACGGTACGGGAAACCGCGCAGGACTGCCCGATCGGATCATTCACCCGACAAACGGACCGGCCTCCCGGACGCGGGGTGCGTCCAGGAGGCCGAAGTCACCGCACGCTCGGCGACAGGTGTCAGCGGTTGATGCCGAGGTTCCCGAAGGCGGGGTTCAGCACGCCGATGACGTTGACGCTGTTGCCCACCGCGTTGACGGGGACGTGCACCGGGGCCTGGACGAGGTTGCCCGAGACGACGCCGGGCGAGCCCACGGCCTTGCCGTCGGCGTGCGAGCCGTCGGTGGCGGAGGCCATACCGGCACCGGCGGCGACCAGTCCGCCGGCCACCATCGTCACGGCCGCTGCCTTCTTCAGGTTCTTCACTGTCGTAACCCCTCCTAGCGATTGCCGCGGCAATCGCCGCGGCACGCACTGGAGAACGGCGGAGATCGTCGGAGGTTGCGCCATCCGGGGGACATTCCCACGACGGTATGAATCTCGGTCCGGATCAACCGGCCACGCCGTGCCGAACCGCCCATAGCGCCGCCTGGGTCCGGTCCGCCAGGTCGAGCTTCATCAGGATGTTCGAGACGTGGGTCTTGACGGTCTTCTCGGAGAGGACCAGGGCGCGGGCGATCTCCCGGTTGGAGCGGCCGTCCGCTATCAGCCCGAGTACCTCGCGCTCCCGCTCGGTGAGCGAACCGCCTCTGCCCTGGCCGGAGTTGTTCTCCTCCTGGGACAACAGGGCGCCCGCGACCTCGGGTTGGAGCAGGATGTGCCCGGCGTGGACGGAGCGGATGGCGCCGGCGAGGGCGTCCGGGTCGACGTCCTTGTAGACGTAGCCGGCGGCGCCCGCGCGCAGGGCCGGGACGACCGTGCGCTGTTCGGTGAAGCTGGTGACGATGAGCACGCGCGCGGGGTTGTCCAGCTCGCGGAGCCGGCGCAGCGCGTCGATGCCGTCCATCCCCGGCATCTTGACGTCCATGAGGACGATGTCGGGTTTCAGTTCCTCCGCGCGCTCGACGCCCTCGGCGCCGTCGGCGGCCTCGCCCACGACCTCGATGTCGTCCTGTACTTCGAGGAAGGTGCGCAGGCCCCGGCGGACGACCTGGTGGTCGTCGACGAGCAGGACCTTGATCGCGTCAGCCACCGGGGACCTCCATCTCGATCGTGGTGCCCTTGCCGGGCGCCGATTCCACGGTCAGCGTGCCGCTGACCCCGCTGGTGCGGTCCCGCATGGAGACCAGGCCCAGGTGGCGCCCCGCGCGGCGCACGGTCTTGGGGTCGAAGCCGCTGCCGTCGTCGGTGACGCGCAGGACGGCTCCGGCGCCGCGCCGGTCCAGCGTGACGTCGACATGCTCCGCTCCCGAATGCCGCAGCGCGTTGTGCAGGGCTTCCTGGGCGACGCGGAGGACGGCCTCCTCCTGGGCGGCGGGCAGGGCGCGGAAGTTGCGGGCGGCGAAGGTCACGCGCGCGCTGTGGGCGCGGTCGAGGACCTGGATCTGAGTGCGCAGGGTGGCGGTGAGGCCGTCCTCGTCCAGGGCGGCGGGGCGCAACTCGACGACGGCGGCGCGCAGTTCGTCGGCGGCCTCGGCGGCGAGCGCGGCGACCTGCTGCAGTTCGCCCTTGGCGCGGGAGGGGTCGCGGTCGACGAGGGCGGCCGCGGCCTGGGCGGTCAGGCGCAGCGAGAAGAGCTTCTGGCTGACCGCGTCGTGCAGTTCGTGGGCCAGCCGGGAGCGCTCCTCGGCGATGGTGAGTTCGCGGCTGCGTTCGTAGAGGCGGGCGTTGGTGAGGGCGATCGCGGCGTGCTGGGCGAGGATCGAGAGCAGTTCCTCGTCCTCTTCCGTGAAGCCGCAACTGCCCTCTGGTTTGGGGCAGTTCTTGTTGGCCAGGAAGAGTGCGCCGATCACCTCGTCGCCGTCGCGGATCGGCAGGCCCAGGAAGTCGGACATGTCGGGGTGGGCGGACGGCCAGCCCTCGAAGCGGGGGTCCTTGCGGACGTCGGCGAGGCGCTCGGGCCGGGCCTCCTGGAGCATCGCGGCGAGGATGCCGTGCTGGCGCGGGAGCGGGCCGATCGCCTTCCACTGCTCGTCGCTGACGCCGTCGACCACGAACTGGGCGAAGCCGCCGTGGTCGTCCGGGACGCCGAGGGCGGCGTACTGCGCGTCGAGCAGCTCGCGGGCCGAGGCGACGATCGTCTTGAGGACGTCGCGCACCTCCAGGTGCCTGCTCATGGCCAGCAGCGCGGAACTCACCGCGGCGAGGCCGGACCGGGGGCCTTGACTCATGCCCTCACGGTACCGGCGGGGTGTGACAACCCGGATCGGACCGCCGACGGCGACCGGCTAGGGCGCGGGACCTAGGCCGTTGGTCGGTGGATCGGCGGCGTAGGACGAAGGGACCCGGCGTCTTGGGTCCCGCGTCCGAGGCGGGGTGCGGGGCCGGCTTCCTACGTTGAGGGAACCGCCCGGCGGTGGCGGTGGGAGACGAGGGGACGGTTGTCATGCCGGTTGCGATCATCACGGGGGCGTCGAAGGGGCTGGGGCGGGCGCTCGCCGAGGCCCTGGCCGCGCGGGGCTGGGACCTGGTGCTCGACGCCAGGGGTGCCGAGGGCCTCCGGGAGACGGCCGAGTGGCTCCAGGCGCACAAAGCGCGGGTCACCGCGCTGGCGGGGGACGTCACCGACGCCGGTCACCGTGCCGAGCTGGTGGCGGCGGCCTGGAAGCTCGGCGGTGTCGATCTCGTGGTCAGCAACGCGAGCGCGCTCGGCGCAGAACCGCTGGAACGGCTGGAGGGGCTGCCCCTGGACGGGCTGCGCCGCGCGCTGGAGGTGAACGTCGTGGCCGCCCTCGGGCTGGTCCAGGAGACGCTGCCGCTGCTGCGGGCCGCGGAGACGGGGACGGTCATCGCCGTCAGCTCGGACGCCGCTGCCGAGGCCTACGAGACGTGGGGCGGGTACGGGGCGTCCAAGGCCGCCCTGGACCACCTCGCCGCCGTGCTGGGCGAGGAGGAGCCAGGGCTGCGGGTGTGGGCGGTCGATCCCGGGGACATGGCGACGGACCTGTACGCGGCCGCCGTACCGGACGACAAGGATCCGCGGCCGGAGCCGGCCAGTGTGGTGCCGGCCTTCCTGCGGCTCCTGGACGAGCGGCCGCCGAGCGGGCGGTACGGGGCTCCGGCGCTCCTGGAGGGGCGGCGATGACGCTGGCCGTGCGGGTACCGGAGGAGCTGTCCGCGCGGGTGCCCGCCGAGCAGCGGGGGCCGGGGCTGGGGCGGGATGCCGTACGGCTGCTGGTGTCGCGGGGGACCGAGGTGTCGCATCACGCGTTCCGGGAGCTGCCGTGTCTGCTGCGGGCCGGGGATCTGCTGGTCGTGAACACCTCCCCCACGCGGGCCGCCGCCCTGGACGGACGGATCGGGCACGCGCGTGTGGTGGTGCACTTCTCGACGCTCGGGGACGACGGGCGGTGGACCGTGGAGCTGCGGGAACCGGACGGGAGGGGCACCACGCGTGCGCGTGCGGGCGGGCCCGCGGGGACGGAGGTGCGGCTGCCGGGGGACGTACGGCTGGTTCTGGAGGAGCCGCTGAGCGAGCGGCTGTGGTGGGCGCGGGTGTCCGGAGGGGAGGTTCTTGAGCTCCTGCGGGAGCACGGGCGGCCCATTCGGTACTCCTATACGGAGCGGGACCAGCCGTTGTCCGTGTATCAGACGGTGTTCGCTCTGCCGTCGTCCGACGGGTCGGGGAGCGCGGAGATGCCGAGTGCCGCGCGGCCCTTCACGGCGGCGCTGGTGGCGGAGCTGGTGAGCCGGGGTGTGCAGTTCGCGCCGGTCGCGCTGGACACCGGGGTGGCCTCGGCGGAGGCGCACGAGCCGCCGTATCCGGAGCGGTTCGCGGTGCCGGCGGCCTCGGCGCGGATGGTCAACGCGGTGAAGGCGGGCGACGGGCGGGTGATCGCCGTAGGGACGACGGCGGTGCGGGCGGTGGAGTCGGCGGCCGGGCCCGACGGGGTCGTACGCGCGCGTGCGGGGTGGACGGATCTCGTGGTCACTCCGGAGCGCGGGGTGCGGGTGGTGGACGGGCTGCTGACCGGGCTGCACGAGCCGGAGGCCTCGCATCTGCTGATGCTGGAGGCGGTCGCGGGGCGGGCGGCCGTCGGCCGCGGGTACGAGGAGGCGCTCGGCGGGCGCTACCTGTGGCACGAGTTCGGGGACGTGCATCTCCTCCTCCCGGAGGAGAACCCTCACACAGAGCATTGCTCCAGCAACTGCCGGTGAGACTGCCCCGCGTCCGATGTGAGCCCGCACATAGGGCGCAGATCACGTACGAAGGGACATAGGAGAGAAAGGCTTCCACGATGAGCGGGGCAGACCTTCCAGTCTGTCCCGTTTTGCCCTTGGTAGGTCCACTACCGGGGATCGTACGTCACACCTTTGCCCAGGCATTTTGCGGCCGCTAAGAATGGCTCTCGTCGCTCAGCCCTGGTCCGCGAGCGACCTCCCGCTATTCGAAGAGGTCCATCCGCATGCCCAAGAACACCCTCAGCCGTGGCCGCGCGCTGTCCAAGCGCCAGAAGATCGCCGTCGCCGGTGTCGCCACGCTCGGCGCCGCCGCTGTCGCGTTCTCCGCGGTGCCGGGCAACGCGGAGACCACCACGTCCGAGGCGGCCGCCGTCCAGGCGCCGGTGGCGTACGACTCCGAGCAGCTGAAGGACCTCAAGGCGGGCGTCTCCGAGCAGCTCGCCGGCCAGAGCCTCCAGAAGGCCGCCGAGGCGAAGGCCGAGGCTGCGGCAAAGGCCAAGGCGGAGGCCGCCGCGAAGGCCAAGGCCGCCGCCGCGAAGAAGAAGGCCGCCGCGGCCGCCGCCAAGAAGGCCGCCGCCGCGCGCAAGGCGAAGGAGGCCGCGAGCCGGTCCGCCAAGCGTGCCGCGATCAAGGCCGCCGCGACGAAGACGTACGCGAACAACCTGGACGGCTGGATCAAGGAGTCCCTGGACATCATGAAGTCCAAGGGCATCCCGGGTTCCTACAACGGCCTGTACCGCAACATCATGCGGGAGTCCTCCGGGAACCCGAACGCGATCAACGGCTGGGACGTCAACGCGATCAACGGCACCCCGTCGATCGGCCTGCTCCAGATCATCAAGCCGACCTTCGACGCGTACCACGTGGCCGGGACCGCCTGGAGCCAGTACGACCCGGTCGCCAACATCACCGCCGCGGCGAACTACGCGGCCGACCGGTACGGCTCGATCGACAACGTGAACAGCGCGTACTGATCACTTCCGCATGACCTCGGGCTCGTGACGGCGCAGGAAGCGCGCCACGAAGAACCCGCAGACCACGCCGAGGGCGATGAGGGCGAGCATGTTGAGCCCCCAGGTGCTGACGGTGTGGTCCCACAGCGGATCGGGTGAGTCGCCCGGTTTGACGGGCGGGTTGACCTGGTTGAAGTCCAGCGTGGCGCCCGCGGCCGCGACCGCCCAGCGGGACGGCATCAGGTACGAGAGCTCGTTGACGGCGATCGTGCCGTGCAGGGTGAACAGACAGCCGGTGAAGACCACCTGGACGATCGCGAACATGACGAGCAGCGGCATGGTCTTCTCGGACGTCTTCACCAGCGCCGAGATGATCAGGCCGAACATCATCGACGTGAAGCCGAGGCCCATGATCGGCAGGCACAGCTCGGCGAGGGTGGCGCTGCCGAGGACGAGGCCCTCCTTCGGGAGGCCGCGGGTGGCGAAGCCGATGAGGCCGACCATCAGGCCCTGCAGGATGGTGATCACGCCGAGCACGACCACCTTGGACATCAGGTACGCGGTGCGGGACAGGCCGGTGGCGCGCTCCCGCTCGTAGATGACCCGTTCCTTGATCAGTTCGCGGACGGAGTTGGCCGCGCCGGCGAAGCAGGCGCCGACCGCGAGGATCAGCAGGACCGTGGTGGCCGTGCTGTTCGGTTCGGGGAGCTTGGTCCTCGGGTCGACCGGCTTGGGCAGCAGGTTGTCGCCGAAGTCGATCAGCAGGCTCACCGCGCCGAGGACGAGCGGCAGGATCACCGTCAGGGCCAGGAAGCCCTTGTCGGAGGCGATGACCGAGACATAGCGGCGCACGAGTGTCCCGAACTGGCCCATCCAGCCCTGCGGTTTGGGCGGCTTCATCGCCTGCATCGGAGGCATCTGTACGGACTGCGGGGCAACGGCGTCTATGTCGGCGGCGTAGATCTGGTAGTGCTGCGACCCCTTCCAGCGCCCGGCCCAGTCGTAGTCGCGGTAGTTCTCGAAGGCGGAGAAGACGTCGGCCCAGGTGTCGTAGCCGAAGAAGTTGAGCGCCTCCTCGGGCGGTCCGAAGTAGGCGACGGCGCCGCCCGGGGCCATCACCAGGAGCTTGTCGCACAGGGCGAGTTCGGCGACGGAGTGGGTGACGACGAGGACCGTGCGGCCGTCGTCGGCGAGGCCGCGCAGCAGCTGCATGACATCGCGGTCCATGCCCGGGTCGAGGCCGGAGGTCGGCTCGTCGAGGAAGATCAGCGACGGCTTGGTGAGCAGCTCCAGGGCCACCGAGACGCGCTTGCGCTGGCCGCCGGAGAGGGAGGTGACCTTCTTCTCCTTGTGGATGTCCAGCTTCAGCTCGCGCAGCACCTCGTCGATGCGGGCCTCGCGCTCGGCGGTGGTGGTGTCGGCCGGGAAGCGGAGCTTGGCCGCGTACTTGAGCGCCTTCTTGACCGTCAGCTCCTTGTGCAGGATGTCGTCCTGCGGGACCAGACCGATGCGCTGGCGCAGTTCGGCGAACTGCTTGTAGAGGTTGCGGTTGTCGTAGAGGACGTCGCCCTGGTTGGCGGGGCGGTAGCCGGTGAGCGCCTTGAGCAGCGTCGACTTGCCGGAACCGGACGGTCCGATGACCGCGATCAGGGACTTCTCGGGGACGCCGAAGGAGACGTCCTTGAGGATCTGCTTGCCGCCGTCGACCGTGACGGTCAAGTGGCGCGCCGAGAAGGAGACCTCGCCGGTGTCGACGAACTCCTCCAGGCGGTCGCCGACGATCCGGAACGTGGAGTGGCCGACGCCGACGATGTCGCTCGGGCCGAGCAGCGCGGAGCCGCCCTTGGTGATCGGCTGACCGTTGACGTACGTGCCGTTGTGCGAGCCGAGGTCGCGGATCTCCATGCGGCCGTCGGGCATCGAGTGGAACTCGGCGTGCTTGCGCGAGACCTGCAGGTCGGAGACGACCAGGTCGTTCTCCAACGCGCGGCCGATGCGCATGATGCGGCCGATGGTGAACTGGTGGAACGTGGTCGGGCTGCGGTCGCCGTAGACGGGCGGCGCGTCGGGGCCGGGGTCCTGGGGGCCGCGGTGGTGCGACGAGGCCGGCTGCGGCCAGGCGGACTGTGGTGTCTGCGGGGCCTGTTGCTGCGGAATCTGCTGCCGGGGAGCCTGCTGCGGCGTCGGCTCGGCCTGCGGCGCGGGATGGGCCTGCGGTGCCGGCTGGGCCTGCGGTGCCTGCTGAGCCTGTGGTGCCTGCTGGGCCCAGCCCGGGTTCGCGCTCCGGGCGGCGTACGGCTGCTGCTGCGACGGCGCGACCGCGGCCGCCGCGCCGGACAGGCTCAGCAGCGGGCCGTCGTTCGCATTGCCGAGGTGGACGGCCGTACCGGGCCCTATGTCCCGCTGGTGGATCCGCTGCCCCTGCACGAACGTGCCGTTGGTCGAGTTGTGGTCCTCGATGATCCAACCACGCCCGCTCCAGCTGATCGTGGCGTGCCGCCAGGAGACCCTGGCGTCGTCGAACACGATGTCCCCCTGCGGATCACGTCCAAGGGTGTACGGCCTGGACGGGTCGAGAGTCCAGGTGCGCCCATTCGATTCCAGTACGAGTTCCGCCACTCCATGCCCCATGAGTAGTCCCCCGAGTTGCCCCCAACACAGGGAGTCTAGGGATGTCGAACATCGTCGGGAACCACTTCAGGCTCCACCCCATGACCGAAATCCACGCCCCGTGAAGACCACGAACGCACGCTTCGCCCGGTTCCGTTGACGGGGTGGAAACCGACCCGGAGAGTGGTAATCCACGCGAGGGGGACACGCGCGGTTTGCGCCGCGCCGCGGATCGGGGGGTCTGCCATGAGTGCGTCCATGGGCATCGAGACCGACAAGCACGGCGTGAAACTGCCGTGGGGCGACATCCTGCTGTCCGCGATATCCGCCGTGAGCTGGGCGTTGATCGGCATGGCCGGGGTGGCCGCGCTCGGACTGCATCTTCTGGAGGCCGACTCGGCGGCCTCGCTGGGCCCGATGACAGCGGCTGTTGTGGCCCTTGCGGCGGGTGGTTCGGTCACCCCGTCCGGTGATGTGTCCGCCTTCGGGTTGACGGGCGCGCAGGCGGCGACGGCCATCGAGATCACGCCATTGGGGGTGAGCCTGGTCGGCGCGCTGCTGCTGGCCTGGTTCTTCCTACGGTCGCTGCGGGGCGCCGGAGCGGTGATCGCGCCGTCCGAGCTCCTCGCGCGCGCGGGTGCGGTGGTCGCGCTGTTCGTGGCGACGCTGGGCGGGCTCGCCTGGGCCGGGCACGACGTCATCACGATCGACGGGAGCTCGCTGGGGCTCGACGACATCCCCGGCACGGGCGGTCTGGAGATCCCCGGGCTGGGTGACGTCGGGGACATCGGCGGGCTGCTGCCGGACAAGATCGGCGGTCTCGTCGACGCGAAGGCGGCGGTCGGCTTCACGGTCGACACCGTGCCGACGCTGCTGGGCGGGCTCGGCTGGTCGGCGGGGATCCTGCTGATCGCGCTGCTGGCGTCCCGTCGTACACCGCTGCCCCGGGGGTGGGAGGCCGTGCACCGGGTCGTACGGCCGGCCGCGTCCGCGCTGGTGACGGTGGCGCTGGTCGCGGTGGCCGCGGGGTTCGCGGCGGGGGCGTACGCGGCGATCGGGGACGACCATCCCAAGCGGATCGCGGGAGCGGCGCTGCTGGGCGCGCCGAACGGGGTGTGGCTGGGCATCCCGATCGGGCTGTTCGTCCCCTTCGACGGGCGGGCGACGGGGGTGCTGACGAACTTCCTCCCCGACCCGCTGGACCGGCTCCTGAACTCCGGCTCCGACCAGTCCGTGACGCTCGCCCGGCTGGCCGATCTCGACGGACGGGTGTGGCTGCTGGGGGTGGCGGCCACGATGATGATGCTGCTGGCGGGGGTGCTGGCCGCGGTGCGGACGCCGGTGGGGGTTCGGGCGGCGGAAGGGGCGGTCGCGGGTGGCGGGGGCTGGGACCCGGATGCTGGTCGGGGGACGGCGGGGGGTGGCGGGGGCTGGGACACCGGTGCCGGGAGCGGGACGGCGGGGGGTGGCTCCGCGGGTGTACGGGATCCAGGGGCTCTCGCTTTCGCGGGGCGGTGTGCCGTACGGCTGGGGATCGCGACCGCGCTGGGGCTGCCGCTGCTGGCCTGGCTGACCGAGCTGTCGGTGGACGCGTCCTTGTCCGTCCTCGGGTTCGACGCGTTCGGCGCGGGGATCGTGCTGCGCGGACAACTCGGCCTGGCGCTGCTTCTGGGTGCGCTGTGGGGGGCGGCCGCGGGGGCGGCGGGGGCGCTGCTGGCCCGCGCGACGGGAGCGGCGGGACAGCGGGCCTCGGCGCTGGCACTGCGTGGCGTGGACGGGAGTACAGCGGCTGCCGGGCCGACGGGACATCCTGCGTACGGCGGGGAGAGCGGGCCGTACGAGGGGGCGGCAGGGGCGGGCGGGCCCTATGCAGGGGCAGGCGGGCCTTATGGACGCGGCCCGGAGGCGTATCGGGGCGGACCGGAGTCGTACGGGCACGGCGCGGGGGGTTATGGCGGCGGGGCCGGACCGTACGGACAGGGTGCCGGGGCGCCGGGAGGACGGGCCGGCCCTCAGGAGCAGGGCTCCGGGGCCTACAGCGGGCAGGGCGGCCCTCAGGGGCAGGGCTCCGGGGCCTACGGCGGAGAGGGCGGCCCCTACGGGCAAGACTCTGGACCGTACGGCGGACAGGGCGGCGCGGGTGGGCAGGGGCCCGGGAGCCGTCAGGCGGGGGCGTGGGCCGGTGGTGGCGGGCGGTCTGGAGACGTGCCGGGGGCGCAGGTCGGTGGTGGCCGGCAGCCCGGAGAGGTGCCGGGGGCGCACGGAGGCGGTGCCGGTTCCCCTGGGGAGGGCTCCGGGAGCGGCGGCGACGGGCGGTCCGGGGCGCACAGTGCGGGATCGGGGCCGTATGTGCCCGGTACGCCGTATCGGCCGCCGAACGCGGCCACCAATCCGTATCTGAGGGTGCCGGAGGAGTTGCGGGGGCCGGAGGACGCGCGGCCGGGGGGCGGGGCGTCCGGAGATGCCCACGGGGGCGGTGGCGGGTTCCCGGAGATGCAGGAAGGTGGTGCCGGATTCCCGGAGAGGCAAGGGGACGGTGCTGGGTTGTCCGACAGGCAGGGACGCAGTGGCGGGTTCCCCGACGGGCAGGGCGGCGGTGCCGGGGAGGGCGAGGGGGCGTACGGCGAAGGAGAGCGGGGTGGAGGGGGTGCGCGGGGTGGGGACGTGTACGGGCAGCCCACTGTGGCGCGGCCGTTCGAGCCGCCGTCCGGGTCCTCGCGGCGGCCGCCTGTCCGTGCGCACCTTCACCCGCCGCTTCCGCAAGGAGGTCGGCATCAGCCCCGGCCAGTGGCTCACCCAGCAACGCGTCGAACGCGCCCGCCAC
>NZ_JBEYVC010000211.1:0-17989 GCF_040643855.1 Streptomyces sp. NPDC047072
GGGAGCTGGTCGAGGACTCGTACGACCTCGTCGTCGCCGGTCTGCCGCGGGCCGAACGATGATGCCGGGCGCCCTTCATCGTCGTACGAGAAAACTCAGCGGGCCTTGCCGCCGCCCTTAGGGAGCTTCATGCCCTTCGGCATCGGGCCCTTCGGCAACGGCATGTTGCTCATCAGGTCGCCCATCGCCCGCAGCCGGTCGTTGGTGGCGGTCACCTGAGGACCGGTCAGCACGCGCGGCAGCTTCAGCATCGAGGTCCTGACCTTCTTCAGCGGGACCTGGCCCTCGCCCGTACCGACGACGATGTCGTGCACCGGTACGTCCGCCACGATGCGGTTCATCTTCTTCTTCTCGGCGGCCAGCAGGGTCTTGACCCGGTTCGGGTTGCCCTCGGCGACCAGGACGATGCCGGCCTTGCCGACGGCCCGGTGCACCACGTCCTGGCTGCGGTTCATCGCGACCGCGGGGGTCGTCGTCCAGCCCCGGCCGATGTTGTCGAGCACGGCCGCGGCGGCGCCCGGCTGGCCCTCCATCTGACCGAAGGCGGCCCGCTCGGCGCGGCGCCCGAACACGATCGCCGTCCCGAGGAAGGCGAGCAGCAGGCCCAGGATGCCGAGATAGACCGGGTGACCGATCAGGAAACCGATCGCGAGAAAGACACCGAGAACGAGGATGAAGACACCCGCGAGCACCAGGCCGATCTTCTTGTCGGCCTTGCGGGTCATCTTGTACGTCAGGGCGATCTGCTTCAGTCGCCCGGGGTTCGCGGCCTCCGCCGCACTGTCACTTCTCGCCATGCCCCGAAGTCTACGTGTCCCGGGGAGCGCCGACGACGGCAGTGCCCCGGAGCGGAGGCCTCAGGAGTGGACGGCGAGGGACTGCTCCAGGACGCGCTGCGCCTCGACCCGGTCCTTGGCGCGGCGGCGGTCCTCCAGGACGGACGTCCAGGCATTGCGGCGGGCGGTGCGCTGGCCGCTGCTCAGCAGCAGCGACTCGACGGCACGGAGTGCATCGGTGAACGACGGGATGGCGGTGGCGCGGACGGGCGCGGCCTGCATGATGGAGGTCCCCCCTCAGGGATGGCGGCTCTGGTGAGTGGTGCACGGGGTGTACAACCAGGGTCACTGATTGGTGTTACCAGGGCGTGACCGACCGGTCAAACACCAATGAAGCCTTGATAGGCGGCGGAAAAACCTTGACGCGGCCCCGATGCCGTCCCCATCTGCGGGGACGGCCCGGGACCGCGTCAATCGGCCACTACCGGGGGGTAGTTGCTTGTGCGCAGATTCACACGTGCCGGGTGGCACGCAGTGCCATCAGACCGCCTGGGAGGCGACGAACGCACCACGCTTCTCTACGGCCATCTGGTACAGGCGGCCCGCGCGGTACGAGGACCGGACGAGCGGTCCCGACATCACGCCGGAGAAGCCGATCTGCTCGGCCTCCTCCTTCAGTTCGACGAACTCGTGCGGCTTGACCCAGCGCTCCACGGGGTGGTGACGGACCGACGGGCGCAGGTACTGCGTGATGGTGACCAGCTCGCAGCCGGCGTCGTGCAGCTGCCGGAGCGCCTCGCTGACCTCCTCACGGGTCTCGCCCATGCCGAGGATGAGGTTGGACTTGGTGACCAGGCCGAAGTCGCGGGCCTCGGTGATGACCTTCAGGGAACGCTCGTAGCGGAAGCCGGGGCGGATCCGCTTGAAGATCCGCGGCACCGTCTCGACGTTGTGCGCGAAGACCTCGGGGCGCGACTCGAAGACCTGCTGGAGGAGTTCGGGTACGGCGTTGAAGTCGGGGGCCAGCAGCTCGACCTTGGTGTGCCCGGCCTCGCGGGAGGAGGTCTGCTGGTGGATCTGGCGCACGGTCTCGGCGTACAGCCAGGCGCCGCCGTCCTCCAGGTCGTCGCGCGCGACGCCGGTGATGGTCGCGTAGTTGAGGTCCATGGTGACCACGGACTCGCCGACCCGGCGCGGCTCGTCACGGTCCAGCGCCTCGGGCTTGCCGGTGTCGATCTGGCAGAAGTCGCAGCGCCGGGTGCACTGGTCGCCGCCGATGAGGAAGGTCGCCTCGCGGTCCTCCCAGCACTCGTAGATGTTGGGACAGCCGGCTTCCTGGCAGACGGTGTGCAGCCCCTCGCTCTTCACGAGCTTCTGCATCGCCGTGTACTCGGGGCCCATTTTCGCCCGCGTCTTGATCCACTCGGGCTTGCGCTCGATGGGGGTCTGGGCGTTGCGGACCTCCAGGCGCAGCATCTTGCGTCCGTCGGGTGCGACTGCGGACACGACCGGCTCCTAGCGATTGATTCTTCGGCGTGCTCAAGCGTACGCCCGTGGATTTGAAAGCCCACTGCCCGTCTCAGGCCGCAGGTGTCTTCTCGATCACCCTCGGCCTGAGGTCCGCGTTCTCCAGTACGTCCTTCAGGTGCCGCTCCACGACCGGCAGCACCTCGGCGATGGTCACGTCCCGGCCCAGTTCGTTCGCGAGGGAGGCGACGCCCGCGTCCCGGATCCCGCAGGGGATGATCCGGTCGAACCACTTGTTGTCCGGGTTCACGTTCAGTGCGAAGCCGTGCATCGTGACGCCCTTGGCGACCCGGATGCCGATGGCCGCGATCTTGCGGTCCTCGCGGCGCTGGCCCGCGTTGGAGGGCGCGTACTCCGGGCCGTTCATCCGCGGGTCGAACTCCTCGTCCGTGAGCCGGGGGTCGAAGTCCAGGGAGAGCCCGCCGATCGCCGGCCGCGTCTCGACCGGATCGCCGAGCACCCATACGCCACTGCGGCCCTCGACCCGGCTGGTCTCCAGGCCGAACTCCGCGCACGTGCGGATCAGGGCCTCCTCCAGGCGTCGTACATGCGCCACCACGTCCACCGGACGCGGGAGCTTCTGGATCGGGTAGCCCACCAGCTGGCCCGGGCCGTGCCAGGTGATCTTGCCGCCGCGGTCGACGTCGATGACGGGGGTGCCGTCCAGGGGGCGCTCGCTGTCCGCGGTGCGCCGGCCGGCCGTATAGACGGGGGGGTGTTCGAGCAGCAGGACGGTGTCGGGAACCTCGTCCTCGAAGCGCGCCGCGTGCACCCGGCGCTGTTCGTCCCACGCCACCCGGTACTCGACCGCGTCCGCTCCGAACCCCATGCGGACGAACCGCAACCCACTCACGGCAAGCGCCTCCCTAGAAGGTCGTAAGGCACGAAGGGTGCCTACGCCACTGTACGACTGCCGAGCGCGCGTCAGTCCGGGGGCCAATCCTCACACGATCGGATGAACGAGTGTTGAAGTGTGCGATCGCCTGCTCACTCTCCGCTACATTCTCGCCGTCCTATAGAAGGCCATAAGGGCTGCTCACAGGCAATCCGGGCAGGAGACACCACCGCAGATGACCGAACGACCCGCGCAGCGCACTCCCAACCGACAGCTCGCCGCGCTCATCGCAGAAGCGGGGTTCTCCAACGCGGGTCTCGCCCGTCGCGTGGACCAGCTCGGTCTCGAACACGGACTGGATCTCAGATACGACAAGACATCAGTGACCCGGTGGCTGCGCGGGCAACAGCCCCGCGGCACCACCCCCGCCCTCATCGCCGAGGTCTTCACCCGCCGCCTCGGCCGCCGGCTCTCCGCGCAGGACCTGGGCCTGGATGCCTGCGCCCCCGTCTACGCGGGGCTGGAGTTCGCCGCCGGGCCCGAGGAGGCCGTCGACATCGTCGGCGGACTGTGGCGCAAGGACTCCGGCAGCCACGCCGAACTGCGCAAGATCGCGTTCACCCCGGCCGGGCTGGTCGTACCCAGCCGGGACTGGCTGATCGGCCGCCCCGACGACCGGGTCGCCCGCGGGGAGCCGGCCGTCCGCATCCCCGTCCAGGGCCGCACCGGCGTACCCCGCCAGCGCGGTGCCGCCGAGCGCGCCCCCGGACAGCGGGTCAGCACCGGTGACATCAACGCCCTGCGCTCCGTCGGCGACCTCTTCCGCTCCCTCGACGACATGTACGGCGGCGGCCACGCCCGGCAGGCGCTCGTGCGGTATCTGGAGCACGAGTGCGAGCCGATGCTGCGCGGCACCTACGGCGAGCAGACCGGCCGCAGACTGTTCGCCGCGGCGGCGGACCTCACCCGCCTCGCGGGCTGGACGTCGTACGACATCGCGGCGCACGGGCTCGCCCAGCGGTACTTCGTGCAGGCGCTGCGGCTCGCGCAGGCGGCGGGAGATCGGGCGTACGGCGCGTACGTCCTTGTCACGATGAGCCGGCAGGCGGTGTATCTGGGGCACGGGCGGGAGGCGATCCAGCTGGCGCGGGTGGCCCAGCAGGGGGTCGGGACGAACGCGCCGCCGGTCGTGCAGGCGCTGCTGCACTCCGCGGAGGCGCGCGGGCACGGGGTGCTGGGTGAAGTACGTGCCTGTACCGGGTCGTTGGTCCGGGCGGAGCGGGCCCTTGAGGCGGCGCGGCCCGGTGACGACGTGCCCCACTGGGCCCGGTTCTTCGACGAGGCGCAGCTCGCGGACGAGTTCGGGCACTGCCACCGGGACCTCCAGCAGTTCCGGGCGGCGGTCCAACACGCCGAGCGGTCACTGCAGTTGAGGGCGCCCTCGTATGCGCGGTCCCGGTTGTTCTGCCGGGTGGTGCTGGCTTCCGCCCGGCTGGGGCTGGGGGAGTTGGACCAGGCGTGCGCGCTGGGGGCGGAGGCCGCGGGGCAGGCTGCGGAGATGCGGTCGGTGCGGGCGGTGGAGTATGTGCGGGACTTCGAGCGGCGGTTGGAGCCGTACAAGGACGCTGCGCCGGTTCGGGGGTATCGGGACAAGGTGGCTGCGCTGGGGTAGGGCGTCGCCGTAACTCCGAGCGTCGGTTGTTGGGCGCGGGTGCGCTGTGGCTGGTCGCGCCCACGCGGCGGAGCCGCAAATCGATACAGCCCCGCGCCCCTGGGTGGGTTGCCGGTCCGTTGGTTCTTATGCAGCTGTTGGTAACGGGTCCGCCCTGTGCAGGGAACCCGTTGCTCCCAGGTCCGTCAGGATCGCCGTCGCCGCTCGGTTGGCCGAATGGAGTGCTCCCTGGACCGTGCTCGTGTCCCGGTGGTCGCCGCAGACGTACAGGCCCGCCAGGAGGCGGACCGGGCGGCGGAGGTCGTGCGGGGCTCGCATCGCCGGTACCGCCTCGGGCGTGTGGTGGACGGCCAGCGTCTCCCAGCGGTGCGTCGACGTGCCGTAGAGGCGGGCCAGGTGGGTGCGGACCGCGGTGTCGAGGTCGGTCGGGGGTGGGCCCAGGACCGTCGAGGTGATCAGCGCCCGGCCTGCCGGGGCCCGGCTCGGGTCGACCGTGCTGACCAGCGCCGTGTGGGCCACCGGCCCGCCCCGGTCGGCGTCGAGCAGCAACGCCGCCCCCGTGCCCGGCAGTTCGTCCGTCGTGTGGTGGACCACCGTCACCGGGTGGAAGTCCGGCACCCGCAACCCCGGCAGCAGCTCCGCCGCCGCCCGCGCGTCCGTCGCCACCAGCACCGCCCGGCACCGTATCTCCCCGTGTTCCGCGGTCGTCACCGACGTCGTGGAGACGGAGGTGACCCGGACCCCGGTGCGCACCGTCCCCGGCGGCAGCGCCCGCGCGAGCAGCTCCGGCAGGGTGTCGGCGCCGCCCTCCGGCACGCACAACCGCCCCCGTGCGAAGGCCCGCAGCGCGAGGTCGGCGCACCGGCTGGACGTCGTCAGCGCGGGATCGCACAGCAGCGCGGCGAGCAGCGGCCGCAGGAAGCCGTCGACCGTCCGCGCGGGCAGCCCGCGCGCCGCGAGCGCCTGCCCGGCGGGCAGTTCGGGACGGGCCAGCAGCCGCGCCACGGGTACCCCCGCGATCCGGGCCAGCGCGGCACCGAGCCGTGCCTGGTCCACAGCACTGCCGAGCGGCGCACCCGCCCGATACACACCAGCCCGGGACCCGGCCGACCGTGGGACCCGGGGCAGCGGCAGAGGCAGCGACACCGTCCGCCGCAGCCCACCCCCCGCCTCCCTCGCGCCCGACCGCCGAGGCTCGCCCTCCGCCGCAGACGCAGACGCAGACGCAGACGCCGACGCGGTCCGGGCCGGACCTCCCGCCGCCCGCACCGGGACCCCCGCCCCGGGCCTGGGGGCGCTCGCCAGGGCGCGCACCGCGTGCAGTGCGCCCCTTGCGCCCCCGGCGCCCGCCGGAGCGTCCACGCGGTGATGGCGCCCGTCCGCGTGCACCAGCACCCCCGGTGCGAACGGGCGCAGGACGAGCCCGTCGAGGCCGGGAGTGAGCCGTAGCTCCGGATACGCCGTGGACAGCAGCTGTCCGATCCGGTCGAGCCGGAAGCCGTCGACCTTCTCCGTCGACATACGGCCGCCCGCGCAAGGGGCGGCCTCCAGCACCGCGGTGGTGACTCCTGCGCTGGTCAGCCGTTGCGCCGCGGAGAGGCCGGCGATCCCGGCCCCCACGATCACGACGTCCGCCTGGTACGCGGGCTCAAGCACGTGCCCCTCCTCGAGGTTGCGCGGCCGGTGGAGACGTCATGCCCCCAACAGGCTCCGGGGATACCCGAGTTCGGGTCGAGGTTAGGGCCGTGATCGGTCAAGGGCAGTCGCGCATGAGCAGGGCACGGTCGCACGGCGGTCGCATACCGACGCGGTACCGCCGCCGTACGGCCACACCGCGGTCACCGGCGTCACGCCGCCGCGCGGATCGCCCCGTCGATCTCCGGGAACGCGAAGGTGAACCCCGACTCCAGCAGCCGCTTCGGCACCACCCGCGCGCTGCCCAGGACGTCCCCGGCCATCTCGCCGAGCACGAGCCGCAGGGCGGGCGCCGGGACTGTGAAGAGGGTCGGCCGGTGCAGCACGCGGCCCATCGCCGCGGTGATCTCACGGTTGGTCAGCGGCTCCGGCGCGGTGAGGTTGAACGGCCCGGACAGCCCGTCGGTCTCCAGCAGATGCCGGATCGCCGCCACCTCGTCGTGCAGCGCGATGAACGACCAGTACTGCCGCCCGTCGCCCATCCGCCCGCCGAGCCCCGCCTGAAAAAGCGGGAACAGCCTGCCCCAGGCCCCGCCGTGCCGCCCGACCACCAGCCCGGTGCGCGCGAACGCCGTCCGCACCCCCGCCTTCGCCGCCGGCTCCGCGGCCGCCTCCCACTCCACGCACAGCTCGGGCAGGAACCCCTCGCCCGCGGGCGCGCTCTCGTCGACGACCCGGTCGCCCGTCTCGCCGTAGAAGCCCATCGCGCTGCCGTTCACGAAGACCCGCGGGGGCGTGTCCAGCGCGGCGATCGCCTCGGCGAGGGCCTTCGTGCCGTGCACCCGGCTGTCGTGGATCGTCTTCTTGTACGACTCCGTCCAGCGCCGCGAACCGACCCCGGCCCCGGCGAGGTTGACCACGGCGTCGCACCCGGCGAGCCCGGCCGCGTCCACCCGTCCCGCCTCCGGGTCCCACCGGACCTCGTCCGCGTTCCGAGGCGTGTGCCGCACCAGGCGCACCACCTCGACCCCGTCCGCCGCCAGGGATTTCACGAGGGCGCCGCCGATGAGTCCGGACGCCCCGGCCACCGCGATCCTTGAAAGTTGCATGACCTCATCCTGCCTGGTGGGTGCGTAAAAGCCATGTCTGGTTTCGATACCTCCACCGTAGGCTGGCGCTCATGCCAGTCCCGCACATACGCCACGCCACGATCGACGACGGCGAGCCGCTCGGCCGCCTCGACCGCGCCGCCTGGTCCCCGCTGCACTCCGTCCAGCCGCGCCCCCAACAGCCGTACCCGCCCTTCTTCGACGACCGCTACGGCCCCCGCGACCTGCTCGTCGCCGAGCTCGACGGCGTCCTTGTCGGCTACATCAAGCTGGGGCTGCCGACCTCCCTCGCCTGCAACGCGCACGTCCGCCAGATCCAGGGACTCGTCGTCTCGGAGGAGGCGCGCGGCGCGGGGGTCGCCCGAGCGCTGCTGCGGGCCGTGCAGGACGAGGCGCGCAGCCAGGGCGCCCGCCGCATCACCCTGCGCGTCCTCGGGCACAACGCCCCCGCCCGGGGGCTCTACGAGTCCGAGGGCTTCGCGGTCGAGGGGGTGCTGCCGGAGGAGTTCCTGCTGGCGGGGGAGTACGTGGACGACGTGATCATGGGGCGTCGGCTGTGAAGCCACGCGTCACGAGGTGACCAGATCGCCGGTGTCGACCGGGGCCGTGGCGTTCGCCGCGCGCTGGGCGTCGCCGGCGACCTCGTCGGCCGTCAGGACGTAACCGGTCTCGTCGTCGGTGGTGGAGCGGGCGAAGACCACACCGAAGACCTTGCCGTCGGTGGTCAGCAGCGGACCGCCGGAGTTGCCCGGGCGGACCGTCGAGCGGATCGAGTAGATCTCGCGGGTGACGGTGCCGTCGTTGTAGATGTTCTGGCCGGTCGCCTTCACGCGGTTCGCGACCGTGGCCGCCTGGAGGTTCAGGTCGCCGTCCTGCGGATAGCCGGCCACGACCGCGGAGTCGCCCCGCGCGGCACTGTCGTCGAAGCGCAGGACGGGCGCCTTGAGCTGCGGGACGTACAGCACCGCCACGTCCTTGTCCGGATCGAACAGCACCACCCGGGCGTCGTACGGCTCCCCGACCCCGCCGATGCGCACGCTCGGGTCGTCGATGCCGGCCACCACATGGGCGTTGGTCATCACATGCTCCGGCGCGTACACGAAACCGCTGCCCTCGCGGCCCTGGGTGCCGGAGGCGCCCTCGATCTTGACGGTGCTGATCTTGGCGGCGTCGGTCGCGGCGGCCGTGACGCTGTCGCCGGTGGGCTTGGCGACCTCGGCCGTCGACTCGTTCTCGAACGGGTTGAAGACCTGCGGGAAGCCGGCCTCGGTGAGCGCGGAGGTGGCCCGCGAGAACCAGGACGGGGTGGTGTCCGGCATGGCGTCCTGGACCGTGCCCAGCAGGGTGGAGTCCCGGATCGCGGTCGTCACCAGCGGCGACGAGGAGGCGCCCAGCACGCTCGCGGCGACCCACGCCACGATCAGCACCGCCACGGAGTTGGCGGCGGCGCCCCCGATGCCGTCGGCGACCCTGAGTGGGCCCCGGTCCAGCTCACGGCGGAGCCGGAGCGCGAGCCGCCCCGCCAGTTCGTGGCCCACGGCGGCCGGGACCAGCACCGTCAGCACCGCGGTGACCGTGCCCGCCGTACTGCCCGGGGTGACCAGGTCCATCATCCACGGCAGCACCCACACGCCCACGATCGCTCCGCCCACGAACCCGGCGAGCGAGACACAGCCGGCCACCAGGCCGCGCCGGTAGCCGGAGGCCGCGTACGCGGCGATCACCAGCAACAGCAGGATGTCGAGCAGGTCCACGTGGCCGCCTTTCTCTCAGACCCATCAGTACGCAGGCGAGGCCCCCGGTGATCAGTGACACGCGCACGGGACGCCCGGAACCGGCCACGCGCGCGTGCACCAGGAAAAACGTCCCGGACCAGGACGATGGTTCCACCGGGTGGCACAGCACACATCGCGGACGGACCGGATCCGGCCGACAGTGGGACCATGCGTGCCCGCAGACCCCGGGGGACCCGCATCCGACGATCCCGGGGGACCCGAAGACCCAGGGCGCCCCGGATACCGGGCCCCCTGCTGCCGCTGCTCGCCTGCGTGCCCGGCCTCGCCGCCGTCCTCGTCCTGGTCCTGTGCGCCACCGGCGTCGAGCACGCGGCCGCCGGGACCACACCGTCGGCCCGCCCCCTGCCCGTCCCGCACACCGCGGCCCGCCCGTCCATCGTGCCGAGGGCGGTGTGGGCCGAGGCGAGCGGCGAGGCGAACACCGTCGCCCGCACCCCGCCGCCCGCGCGCTACGACGACAAGGTGCTGGCCGTCTTCGTCCATCACACCGACTCGCCCAACGGCTACGACTGTGCCGAGTCGCCCCGCATCATCCGCTACCTCGCCGCCGGCCAGACCGGTGCCCGCGACTGGGACGACATCGGCTACAACTTCCTCGTCGACCGCTGCGGCACGATCTACGAGGGCCGGGCCGGGGGCGTCGACCGTCCCGTCACCGGCGCCCACACACAGGGCTTCAACCACCGCACCGCGGGCATCGCCGCCCTCGGCACCTTCACCGCCGGCGTCCCCGTCCCGCAGCCGATGATCGACGCGATAGCCGCCCTCGCCGCCTGGAAGTTGGGCCTCGCCGGCATCGACCCGCGCACCCTGGTCCGCCTCACCTCCAGCAACGGCCTCAGCCGCTACGCCGCCGGCACCACCGCCGACCTGCCCGCCCTCGCGGGCCACGGCGACGCCTATATGACGACCTGTCCGGGCGCGGCGCTCAGCGCGCGTCTCCCGGAGATCAGGGAGCGCGCGGCGCGCCTGCAGGGCCGCTTCTGAGACTCTGCCGAGGCTCACAGGAACGCCACAGCGCTCCCGCAGGCCCCTGCAAACCCCGCGCCCTACGGTCGTCACCAGAAGCCGACCGGAGGTGGGGATCATGAACAGCAGCAGCAACGGCACCAAGGGCAACAAGCGCGTGTGGACGGTCGTCTGCACGGTAGCGAGCGTCCTGCTGGGCCCGGCCGCCGTCACCGCGTCCGCGCTCGACCAGGCCAACGCGGCCCCGATGCACCACGCGGTGAAGGCCGACCAGAACCAGGCGTACCTCCCGACGGACCAGACGCGCAGGCGGACCGCGGTGGCGGCCTGACCTCTGACGGGGGTTCAGCCGACGGTGCTCAGTCCCGGAAGCGTTCCCACAGCTTGGGGTACCGCTCCGCCAGCACCCGGTCGTTCTCCAGGTCGACCGGCGCGCCGAGCGGCTCGGAGGGTTCGGGCAGGATGCCCAGATCGGGCGCGACGGCCCCGGTGAGCTGCTCGTACGCCTCGTCGGCCGCGTAGCCGAGTTCCTCGCCGTCGCCGTCGATCTCCTGGTCGAAGTCCCGCAGGAGGTCGGCGAGCGAGTCGGGGTCGTGCACGGCACCCTCGTACACCTCGCGGCCCTGGCCGATCAGCCAGCACCGGAAGAAGTCGAACGCGTCGTCGCTCGCGCCGTCCAGCAGGATCCAGGCCGCGCCCCACAGGTCCCAGGTGTAGGCGCGGTTGTAGCGGGCCTCGAAGTGACGGGCGAAGTCGAGCACCATGTCCGGATCCAGTGTCAGGAGCCGGTCCACGAGCAGGTCGGCCTGCTCCTCGGGGTCGCCCTCGGCGGCCTCGCGGGTGGCGTCCACCAGCTCCCAGAACTCCGTCTCGTCCATCACGGGTCCAGCATCGGGCCTGCGCGGGTGGGGCGCACGTGGAGTGCGGCGGATTGTTATGTCCCGTACAGGGCGGCGAGCCGCGCGGCGTCGGCCGTGAAGCGCTCGCGCAGGCTCGGTGGCGCCAGCACCTCGGCCTCCGGCCCCAGCGAGGCGAGCTGCGCGTGGGCGACCTCCTCGGACTCCACCGGCAGGGTCACCGTCACCCACCCGTCGTCGCCGGTCACACCCGCGGTCAGCGCCTCTCGGGCTACGGTCCGGTCGACGGCGTAGGACAGTCCGCGCGCCCCCGCCTCCGACAGCCGTACGACGACCTCGGCGCGCAGGATCGCCCGCGCGAACTGCTCGCTGCGCTCCGCCCAGAACCCGGGCAGATCGAACTCCTCGTTCCGCTCGAACCGGTCCGCGTCCGCGGTGACCGCCGTGAACCGGTCGATGCGGTACACCCGGAAGGAGCCGGCGTCCGCCCGGGCGCAGACGTACCAGACCCCCGCCTTCAGAACGAGCCCGTACGGCTCCAGTTCCCGCTCCACCTCGCCCTCCGGGCCGCGATACCGCGCGGTGACCCGCCGGTCGTCCCACACCGCCTCGGCGATCGCGGGGAGCAGTTCGGGGGTCTTCGGTTCGGAGAACCAGGTGGGGGCGTCGAGATGGAAACGCTGGGCGACGTTCCGGGAGGCGTCCCGGAGGGACGGCATCAGGGCGGCGGACACCTTCAGCCGGGCGGCGGAGGCGGCGTCTTCGAGCCCCATCTCACGCAGGGCGCCCGGTACGCCGGACAGGAAGAGCGCCTCGGCCTCACTGCGGGCGAGCCCGGTGAGCCGGGTGCGGTACCCGCCGACGAGCCGATACCCACCGGCCCGTCCCCGATCCGCGTACACGGGCACGCCCGCCTCGGAGAGCGCCTGAGCGTCCCGCGTGATCGTCCGCTCCGAGACCTCCAACTCCTGCGCGAGTTCGGCGGCGGTCATGGAAGGGCGGGACTGGAGCAGCAGCACCATTTTGATGAGACGGGCAGCACGCATAGGGCCATCATGGTGCGTTGTCGGGTGCGGGCCGGATGTGGCTGGTCGCGCCCACGCGGCGGTAGCTGCAAATCGACACAGCCCCGCGCCCCTAAAGAACGACCAGTGGACCCACTTTTTAGGGGCGCGGGGAACTGCGCGACCAGCCCCCACGCACCCGCGGCCGAGTTACAACCCGTACCGCTCCCGCGCTTCCTTGACCGCCGTCGCCTTGACCTCGC
The DNA here is from genome assembly GCF_040643855.1 of Streptomyces sp. NPDC047072. Taxonomy (NCBI): domain Bacteria; kingdom Bacillati; phylum Actinomycetota; class Actinomycetes; order Kitasatosporales; family Streptomycetaceae; genus Streptomyces; species Streptomyces sp. NPDC047072. The sequence continues at coordinate 12,444 of NZ_JBEYVC010000211.1, forward strand.
CCCTGCGGGCCAGTTGGGCAAGGGCCGCCACCACGACGGACTCGGCGTCCACCCCGAAGTGCCGCCGCGCCCCCTCACGCGTGTCCGACAGACCAAAGCCGTCCGCACCCAGCGACGACCAGTCCTGCTCGACCCACTGCGCGATCTGGTCGGGAACCTGCCGCATGTAGTCGGAGACGGCCAGCACCGGCCCCTCCGCACCCTGCAGCGCCTGGCGGACATACGGCACCCGGTCCTCGCCGCGCAGCAGACCCGCGTCGGCCTCCAGCGCGTCGCGCCGCAGCTCGGTCCAGGACGTCGCCGACCAGACATCGGCGGCCACGCCCCACTCCTCGGCCAGCTTCTTCTGCGCGTCCAGGACCCAGTGGATCGCCGTACCGGAGGCGAGCAGCTGGATGCGCGGGGCGTTGGCCGCAGGGGACAGACCCGCCGACTCGACCGTGTTGAAGCGGTACAGGCCCTTGACGATGCCCTCGTCGATGCCGAGCCCGGACGGCTTCGCGGGCTGCGGAAGCGGCTCGTTGTAGACGGTGAGGTAGTAGAAGACGTTCGGGTCCTCACCCGGCGCCACCTCGCCGTACATGCGGCGGATGCCGTCGCGCACGATCGTCGCGACCTCGTACGCGAACGCCGGGTCGTACGTCAGCGCCGCCGGGTTCGTCGCCGCGATCACCGGCGAGTGACCGTCCGCGTGCTGAAGGCCCTCGCCCGTCAGCGTCGTACGACCAGCCGTCGCGCCCACGAGGAACCCGCGGCCCAGCTGGTCGCCGAGCTGCCACATCTGGTCGGCCGTGCGCTGCCAGCCGAACATCGAGTAGAAGATGTAGAACGGGATCATCGCCTCGCCGTGCGTCGCGTAAGCGGTCGACGCGGCGATGAAGTCGGCCATCGAACCGGCCTCGGTGATCCCCTCGTTGAGGATCTGGCCGTTCTTGGCCTCCTTGTAGTACATGAGCTGGTCGCGGTCGACGGGCTCGTACGTCTGGCCCTTGGGGGAGTAGATGCCCAGGGACGGGAAGAGGCTCTCCATACCGAACGTGCGCGCCTCGTCCGGGACGATCGGCACCCAGCGCTTGCCGGTCTCCTTGTCGCGGACCAGGTCCTTGATGAGCCGGACGAAGGCCATCGTGGTCGCAACATTCTGCGAACCGGAGCCCTTGTCGAAGGAGGCGAACGCCTTCTCCGCGGGGGCCGGCAGCGGGGCAACCGGGTGGACGCGGCGGGCCGGGGCGGGTCCGCCGAGGGCCGCCCGGCGCTCCTGGAGGTAGCGCACCTCGGGGGAGTCGGCGCCGGGGTGGCCGTAGGGAACGACCCCGTCGACGAAGTCACTGTCCTTGATGGGCAGTTCAAGAAGATCTCGCATCGTCTTGAACTCGTCCACCGTCAGCTTCTTCATCTGGTGGTTGGCGTTCTTCGACGCGAAGCCCTCGCCGAGGGTGTGGCCCTTGACCGTCTGGGCCAGGATCACGGTCGGCGCGCCCTTGAACTCGACGGCGGCCTTGTACGCGGCGTACACCTTGCTCGCCTCGTGGCCACCGCGCGAGAGGTGGAAGCACTCGAGGATCTTGTCGTCGCTCAGCAGCTTCGCCATCTCGGCCAGCGCGGGGTCGGCGCCGAAGAAGTCCTGGCGGATGTAGGCGGCGTCGCGCGTCTGGTACGTCTGCACCTGCGCGTCCGGCACCTCGCGGAGCCGTCGTACGAGCGCGCCCGTCGTGTCGAGCTGGAACAGCTCGTCCCAGGCGGAGCCCCACAGCGTCTTGATGACGTTCCAGCCGGCGCCGCGGAACTGCGCCTCCAGCTCCTGCACGATCTTGAAGTTCGCGCGGACCGGGCCGTCGAGGCGCTGGAGGTTGCAGTTGATGACGAAGGTCAGGTTGTCCAGACCCTCGCGGGAGGCGAGTGCGAGTGCCGCGGTCGACTCCGGCTCGTCCATCTCGCCGTCGCCGAGGAAGGCCCAGACGTGGGAGTTGGAGACGTCCTTGATGCCGCGCGCGGTGAGGTACCGGTTGAAGCGGGCCTGGTAGATCGCCGACAGCGGGCCGAGGCCCATGGAGACGGTCGGGAACTCCCAGAGCCAGGGCAGCCGGCGCGGGTGCGGGTACGACGGGAGGCCGTCGCCGCCCGACTCGCGGCGGAAGTTGTCCAGGTGGGACTCGTTCAGCCGGCCGTCGAGGAAGGCGCGGGCGTAGATGCCGGGGGAGGCGTGGCCCTGGATGTAGAGCTGGTCGCCGGACCCGTCGGCCTCCTTGCCCTTGAAGAAGTGGTTGAAGCCGGTCTCGTAGAGCCAGGCCGCGGAGGCGAAGGTGGCGATGTGGCCGCCGACGCCGTATTTGGAGCCGCGGGTCACCATGGCGGCCGCGTTCCAGCGGTTCCACGCGGTGATACGGGCTTCCAGCGCCGGGTCACCGGGCAGGCCCGGCTCCGCGGCGGTGGGGATGGTGTTGACGTAGTCGGTCTCGAGGAGCTTCGGCAGCGCGATGCCGGTGCCCTCGGCCCTCTCCAGCGTGCGCCGCATCAGGTACGCGGCGCGGTGCGGGCCGGCCGCCTTGGCGACCGCGTCCAGCGAGGCCTGCCACTCGGCGGTCTCCTCCGGGTCACGGTCCGGGAGCTGGTCGAGCGCGCTCGGCTGGATGGCGTTGGGGTCGGTCATGTCGCCGCCTTCCTCAGTCGAAGGGGGGTGCCCTTGTGTCTTTGGCAGGACAGGGCGGTGGGGCACCGGTAGGAGCCCGTCGGCGACTCTAACTCCCTGATCGATGATCGATCAAAGGGTTGAGAGTAAAACTTCTCGATCGCGAGAAAGTCGGCACGGGGTGTCTTCCACGGAGACACCGGGTGCCTTGTTTTTGCAGGGTTTCCGCAGGTGAGCGCAGGTGTGCTCGGCTGCGTCAGGCGCGCGGCGCGCACCCCAGCACATGCGCCTTCACGATCTCCGCGATCCGCGGATCCCGGCGCTGGAAGGCGGCCACCAGCTCCTCGTGCTCCTCCGCGTACGACTGCTGGACCGTCCCCAGCCAGCGGATCGACAGGGCCGTGAAGACCTCGATGCCGAGCCCCTCCCAGGTGTGCAGCAGCACGGAGTTGCCGGCCGCGCGCACCAGCTCGCGGTGGAAGCCCACGGTGTGCCGCACCTGGCCGGTGCCGTCGGCGTCCCGGTCCGCGTCGTACAGCGCGGCGACATGCGGCTCAAGGGCCGAGCAGTCCTGCGCCAGCCGCTCCGCCGCCAGCTCCGCCGCGATCGCCTCCAGACCGGCCCGGACGGGGTAGCTCTCCTCCAGGTCCGCCGCGGTGAGGTTCCGCACCCGTACGCCCTTGTTCGGCGCGGACTCGATCAACCGCAGCGACTCCAGCTCGCGCAGCGCCTCGCGCACCGGCGTCTGGCTGACCTCCAGCTCGGTCGCGATCCGTCGCTCCACGATCCGCTCGCCCGGCTGCCAGCGCCCGCTGACGATTCCCTCCACGATGTGCTCGCGGATCTGTTCGCGCAGCGAGTGGACGACGGGCGCGGTCATGGAGGCTCCTTAAGGGCGTTTGACGTTTAGACAATAAGGCCGGGGACCCGTTCGGGAGGGGCGCACGGGGGCGCTTTCATGCAGGTGAGACGAGACTTACACGCTCACAGGTCCGGCCACCCTGTAAAGACCCGTATCGGACACGCTCCGGAGCCGTCACCGCCGTGTCACCGGGGGAACCCCGCGCCCCCGCTCCGTGTCGCGGTCCACAGGGGTGCACGCACCGAGGCACCCCTGGGAACGGCAGGGGGAACGGCATGGGCATCGGGGGACGACGAACGGTTCGCTGGGCGACCGCGGTTGCGCTGATCGGCGCGATCGCGGGTGTGACGGGGTGCGGCCAGACGGCCACGCGAGCCACGGCGAGCACGGAATCGAGCAGTACGGCAATCACCGGCATGGCAGCCCCGGCCGCCGCGGGCTCAGGCGGCGCCTGCGTCTTCGTCAAGCCGGACGGGGCGCAGAAGTTCGGCCACGTCGGCTGGGGCTTCAAGGTCCCGGGGACGGGCCGCTGGGTCTACGGCGCCGTCGAGAACCCCAGCGAGAAGCTGTACACCCCGCCGGGCGGCGACATCGGGGCCTGGCACGCGGAGGGCTCGTACGACCGCATGCTCAGCGACATGTCCACGGACGCCCACTACCCGGGCCACTCGGAACACCCCTACAGCCGCTACCGCTGCACGAAGTCCTCCACGCACGACGTGAACCGGGCCTGGCGGATGATCGCCAAGGTCGAGTCCCGAGGCTTCCTGGTCGGCGTCGACCCGAGGACCGGCAAGCTCACCTCCCGAGACTGCCTGGACGCCACGTACGACGTCCTGAAGGCCTACCGCACGAAGGGCCTCACCCCGGCCCCCAAGCTGTCCATCCCGAACGTGTGGGTGGAGGAACTGTGGGACTGGTCGGACAAGAAACTGACGCCCCGGTGACTCCGGTCGAGGAGACGCCGGTGCCCCCGCCCGGAAACCGGACGGGGGCACCGTAGGAGCGAAGTGCCTTACAGCCCGAGTTCGACCTCGAACTCGCCCGCCTCCAGGATCGCCTTGACCGCCGTCAGGTAGCGGGCCGCGTCGGCGCCGTCGACCAGGCGGTGGTCGTAGGAGAGGGTCAGGTAGGTCATGTCGCGGACGGCGATGACCGTGCCCTCCTCCGTCTCCAGGACGGCCGGGCGCTTGACCGTCGCGCCGATGCCGAGGATCGCGACCTGGCCCGGCGGCACGATGATCGTGTCGAAGAGCGCACCGCGCGAACCGGTGTTGGAGATGGTGAAGGTCGCGCCGGACAGCTCGTCCGGCGTGATCTTGTTGGCGCGGACCTTGCCGGCCAGCTCCGCCGTGGCCTTCGCGATGCCGGCGATGTTGAGGTCGCCCGCGTGCTTGATGACCGGGGTCATCAGGCCCTTCTCGGAGTCCACCGCGATACCGATGTTCTCGGTGTCGAAGTAGGTGATCGTGCCTTCGCCCTCGTTGATCTTGGCGTTGATCGGCGCGTGCGCCTTCAGCGCCTGGGCCGCGGCCTTGACGAAGAACGGCATCGGGGACAGCTTGACGCCCTCACGGGCGGCGAAGGAGTCCTTGGCCCGGGCACGCAGCTTCATCAGACGCGTGACGTCGACCTCGACGACCGAGGACAGCTGCGCCTGCTCGTGCAGCGCCTTGACCATGTTGTCGCCGATGACCTTGCGGATGCGCGGCATCTTGACGGTCTGGCCGCGGAGGGGGGAGGCCTCCAGGGCCGGCGCCTTCTTGGCGGCGGCGGCAGCCGGGGCGGCGGCGGCCGGAGCCGGAGCAGCGGCGGCGGCCTTCGCGGCCTCGGCGGCGGCGATGACGTCCTGCTTGCGGATGCGGCCGCCGACGCCGGTGCCCTTGACGGAGGCGAGGTCGACGCCGTTCTCGGCGGCGAGCTTGCGCACCAGGGGGGTGACGTAGGCGCCGTCGTCACCGGAGGTCGCGGCGGGCGCCGGGGCCGGGGTGACGGGGGCCGGGTGTAGGGCGTGGGGTGCGGCTGTTGGTTTCGGGGTGTGGGGTGTCGGGGGAC